>NZ_RZSC01000367.1:0-5774 GCF_003998155.1 Mesorhizobium sp. M1E.F.Ca.ET.063.01.1.1 | reverse complement strand
GCCGAGGATTTCCGCATCGGGCCGGACATCGCAGCCAGGCTCCGGCGCCCGGCGGTCGCCGGCGGCGGGCTTGCCGTCGCGACACTGCTTCTTGTCTCGCCGCGCGCGGAAAGCCTGCTGGAGCCGGCCCGCGCGATCGTCGGCGATCCCGTCGTCGGTGCCCCCATAGTCGGGGATTGGGGAGGCGCCAGTTTGTGGAGCGTCGGCCAATCTGGCAAGCTTCTTGCGAGGCTCACCGCCGGCGATGGCTACCAGCTCCGCAAACGGTTGGTGCCGCTCGTCGAACTGCTCAACGGGCGGGCGGGCCTGCCCAAATTATGGTCACTCTGACCTCGAATGGCTTGATCTTGAATACTGGGAAGACGCATGAACCTGACGCCGCGTGAAAAGGACAAGCTGCTGATCGCCATGGCGGCGATGGTGGCGCGAAAAAGGCTGGAACGCGGCGTCAAGCTCAACCACCCAGAGGCGATCGCGCTGATCACCGACTTCGTCGTCGAGGGCGCCCGCGACGGCCGCCCGGTGGCCGAGTTGATGGAGGCCGGCGCCCATGTCGTCACCCGTGCCCAGGTCATGGACGGCATTGCCGAGATGATCCACGACGTCCAGGTCGAGGCGACGTTTCCCGACGGCACCAAGCTGGTGACCGTGCACGAGCCGATCAGATGAGGGCCGATCCGGTGAGGAGGAACCGATGCTGGAACTGAGGCCCAATTGCGAATGCTGCGACAAGGACCTGCCGCCTCAGGCGACGGATGCGCTGATCTGCACCTTCGAATGCACCTTCTGCGCCGACTGTGCGGAAAACGTGCTTGGCGGCGTCTGCCCGAACTGCGGCGGCAATTTTTCGCCGCGGCCGATCCGGCCGGCGGCGATGCTGAAGAAATACCCGGCCTCGACCAGGCGCGTGCTGAAGGCCGAAGGCTGCGGCCCGCGCAAGGCCGCGTGAGCAATACGACCGCTGAAGAAAGGCATGCAGATGACAACAGCTCCGATGATACGAACCGCGCTCGCGGCGATTGCTTTCGGCGTGTTGTGAGGGCGCGATGATCCCGGGCGAAATCATTACGGCACAAGGCGAGATCGAGCTGAACAAGGGCCTGCAGGCGGTGACGCTCAAGGTCGCCAACAGCGGCGACCGCCCTATCCAGGTCGGCAGCCACTATCATTTCTACGAGACCAACGAAGCGCTGAAATTCGACCGCGAACGCGCGCGCGGCATGCGTCTGGACATTGCCGCCGGCACTGCCATGCGCTTCGAGCCGGGTCAGGAACGCGACGTCACGCTGGTGCCGCTCGGCGGCAAGCGTGAGGTCTATGGATTCCAGCAGAAGGTGATGGGCAGGCTGTGAGGTCCGGCAAGCTGTGAGGTCTGGGGCGCTCAAATCACTTCGGAGGCTTGGCGGCCGCATAGATGACGATCTTGCCCGGATTGTCGAATTCGACGGCAAGCACGTCCTCCGCGAGCACGCGCCGCGAATCGATGGCGTTGAACAGCAGCGCGTTCGCCTCGATCTCCTGCCGCAACTCCGCGACGTCGTCCTTATGCTGCTCAACCTTGTCTTCGATCATCGGCGGTGGCCCGCCCTCGCTGCGCGCGGCGTCCGTCAGGAATACGATGTCGACCGTGTCGAGCTTGGTCGTCTTGCGCACCGTGCCGATATTGTCGCGTGTGCGGTCGATAGCGGTGATGACCTTGCCGGCCTCCGTCTTCGACAGCGCCTCTTCCTGCCGGATGTCGGAATCGACGATCGCCGCACCCGGCTTGTTGCTGTCCAATGGCGGCTTGCCGTCCAGTGGCGGCTTGCCGTCCACAGGCTGCGCCGGGAACGCGGCATGCGGGACGGCGGCCATGAGAAGCATGGCCACGGCCGTAGCGGGGAACGCAATTGTGACGCGCGGGGCAGCCGCCATGGCTCGATCCTGACTGACCTTTTGGCGGGGCGAAAAAAGCGAAACGACTCTCGTCGGCCGGAAGTTCCCTCAGCCTTGCCGTTAGCGGGCCCGAATCTGGCCTGCCAGCGCTTGTGGAGCGGCTTTTCCAGAGCGGTTCAGCGTCTGGAGGAACCGCCGAACCGCTCTAACCATTTGTCTTTACGCAATTCCGCGCGGAAAGCCGTTGCACACTTTTCCTGGAATTGCTCCGGGTCAGCTCGCCTTCTTGGTGATCAGGGTCAGCGCGCCGTTGGGCTGCAGGCTGGCGGCGATCACCTGCGCCGAGCTTATTCCCTTGGCTTCGAGTGCGGACTTCACCTTGGGCGTCGCGTCGATCGATTTGCGCAATGTCTGCAGGCCGGCGTCGCCGCGTTGCGCCACGATCTGGTTGACCTGTGTTTGCGTGTCCTTGGGCAGTTCGGTGATGTCGACGATGTTTACACTCTCGATCGTCGGAGCCTTGGGCGTGGCGGGAGCAGGCGCCGCCGGCGCTGGGCTGGGCTGAGGCGAGGGCTGCTGCTGGGCGCTGGCGGCGCCCGCCAGCGCCAGGCTGACAGCGGCCGCGAAAAGTATCGTCTTGCGCATGGATATTCCTTCCATCGGTTTGGCAAACGGTCGTTTTGGGCTGACTCGGCCACCTCAACCGCCAAATGGGATCGGAAGGTGTCGCCGAGCGGGTCATTCAGTGACCATTGGATGGCGACAATGTGCGCGACACACTCAAATAACCTCACTTTCGGGAGCAATCGCTGATGGCCAGACTAACCCGTGCCGCTTATGCGCAGATGTATGGCCCGACCGTCGGCGACAAGGTGCGGCTCGCCGACACCGAGCTGTTCGTCGAGGTCGAGAAGGATTTCACCGTCCATGGCGAGGAGGTGAAGTTCGGCGGCGGCAAGGTCATCCGCGACGGCATGGGCCAGAGCCAGGTCGCGAGGGCGCAGGGCGCGGTCGATACCGTCATCACCAACGCGCTGGTCGTCGATGCCTTGGCCGGCATCGTAAAGGCCGATATCGGTCTGAAGGACGGCCGTATCGCAGCCATCGGCAAGGCCGGCAATCCCGACACTCAAGATGGCGTCACCATCATCATCGGCCCGGGCACCGAGATCATTGCAGGCGAAGGCAAGATCCTGACCGCCGGCGGCTTCGACGCGCACATCCATTTCATCTGCCCGCAGCAGATCGAGGAAGCGCTGATGAGCGGCATCACCACGATGCTGGGCGGCGGCACGGGTCCGGCGCATGGCACTTTGGCCACCACCTGCACGCCTGGCCCCTGGCACTTGGCGCGCATGATCCAGTCCTTCGATGCTTTCCCGATGAACATTGGCCTGTCCGGCAAGGGCAACGCATCCCGGCCGGCGGCGCTCGAGGAAATGGTGCTTGCCGGTGCCTGCTCGCTGAAGCTGCACGAGGACTGGGGCACGACGCCTGCCGCGATCGACTGCTGCCTTTCGGTCGCCGACGACTACGACGTGCAGGTGATGATCCACACCGACACGCTGAACGAATCAGGGTTTGTCGAGAACACGGTGGCGGCGATCAAGGGCCGCACCATCCACGCCTTCCACACCGAGGGCGCCGGCGGCGGCCATGCGCCCGACATCATCAAGGTCTGCGGCCTGCCCAACGTCATCCCGTCCTCGACCAATCCGACGCGGCCTTACACCGTCAACACGCTTGCCGAGCATCTCGACATGCTGATGGTCTGCCATCATCTGTCGCCGTCGATCCCTGAGGACATCGCCTTTGCCGAAAGCCGCATCCGCAAGGAGACGATCGCGGCCGAGGACATCCTGCACGACATCGGCGCCTTTTCGATCATCTCCTCCGACAGCCAGGCCATGGGCCGCGTGGGCGAGGTGGCGATCCGTTGCTGGCAGACAGCCGACAAGATGAAGCGCCAGCGCGGAGCGCTGCCGCAGGAAACCGGCGACAACGACAATTTCCGCGTCCGCCGCTACATCGCCAAATACACGATCAACCCGGCGATCGCGCATGGCCTGTCGAAAGAGATAGGCTCGGTCGCGGTCGGAAAGCGCGCCGATCTGGTGCTGTGGAACCCTGCCTTTTTCGGCGTCAAGCCGGAGATGGTGCTGGTTGGCGGCACGATCGCGGCCGCGCCCATGGGCGATCCCAATGCCTCGATCCCGACACCGCAGCCGATGCACTACCGGCCTATGTTCGGCGCCTATGGCAAGGCGCTGACCAACTCCTCGGTGACCTTCGTCTCGAAGGCCGCCTTCGATGCCGGCCTGCAGGGCAGGCTGGGCGTGGACAAGGCCATGGTCGCGGTCGAGAACACGCGCGGCGGCATCGGCAAGCATTCGATGGTGCTCAACGACGCCACGCCGCATGTCGAGGTCGATCCGGAAACTTATGAGGTTCGCGCCGACGGCGAGTTGTTGACCTGCGAGCCGGCGACCGTGCTGCCGATGGCGCAGAGGTACTTTCTGTTCTGACGGCGACGTTTCCGGTGAACGGCCAATTTCCGTTGCGGCTCGAAGGTGGACCTTGCACTATGCGGTTGAGCAACTGCACAGCGGACAACCATGGCAGCAGAAATCGCCTCTCCCCACGACATCTTCCCGCATATCCGCATCGTCATGGGCATGGTGGTCGGCCTTGGCGTCACCCGGCTGCTCTCCGGGGTCGCCCGCATCGTCCAGCATCCCGGCCAGTACCGGCTCTATGCTGTGCATCTCGCCTGGGTCGGCTCGGTTCTCTTGATGCTGGTGCACTTCTGGTGGTGGGAGTTCGGACTCTACGCCATCCAGTCCTGGACCTTCGGCAAGTACCTTTTCATCATCTTCTATGCCATCACGCTCTTCCTGCTCTGCGCGCTGCTGTTTCCGGATTCGATGCTCGACTACACCAGCTATGAGGACTATTTCTATTCGCGGCGTGCCTGGTTCTTCGGCCTGCTTGGCGCCACCTATCTGCTCGATATCATAGACACGCTGCTCAAAGGCCCGGAGCATTTCGCCCGTTTCGGCAATGAATATCTGATCCGCACGCCGGTGTTCGTGGCGCTTTGCCTGGTGGCAATCCTGGTGCGCGACCGCCGCTTCCACATCGCCTTCGTCGCCGCCGCCCTCATATACCAGATATCCTTCATCCTGCGGCTCTTCGACACCATCGTCTGAGCGCCATTGGGTGGATGGCCGGGATGGTCTAGGTTTCTGGGAAAGGCAGGGTTCAATCATGTACAAGGCCGTCGGATCGCGAGGTTCCCGCGTCAGTCGCGTGCTCTGGATGCTCGAGGAACTCGGGCAGCCCTATGAGTTCGTCGAGGTCAAGCTGCGCTCGCCCGAGGCCTATGCGCTCAATCCCTCAGGCAAAGTGCCGATCCTGATCGACGGCGATCTCGAGATCACGGATTCGGCCGCGATCTGCGTCTACCTGGCGGACAAGCATGGCGAGATGGGCATGGGCGCCAATCCCGGCCTCGCTGGCCGTGCCGAGATGGATTCCTGGATGCATTTCGCCCAGAGCGAGCTGGAAGCGCCGCTGTGGAACAAGCTGCGGCACCGGTTCCTCTTGCCCAAGGATGTTCGGGTCGATGTCGGCCCGGCCGCGGCCTATGATTTCGCATCCGAAGTGAAGGCGCTGGACCGCCGGCTCGGCGACAGGCCGTTTGCGCTCGGTGACCGCTTTTCGGCCGTCGACGTGCTGCTCGGCGACATCGGCGGCTGGGCCCGCGCCGGCCGGTTCCCGATCGACTCTGATCTGGTTAATGCATATTTCGATCGCGTCTTGCAGCGCCCAGCCCGCGCCCGCGCTCAGGCGAATGGAGGAGCCCTCAAATGAAGCTCAACATCAACACCGATTTCACC
>NZ_RZSC01000366.1:0-5788 GCF_003998155.1 Mesorhizobium sp. M1E.F.Ca.ET.063.01.1.1 | reverse complement strand
TTGAAGGCCCGCGCAAACAGGTTCTTCGCCGCTGCCTTGTCGATATGTAGGCGATCGGCGGTGACCCAGCAACCGCGGCCGGGCAGATTTCTCTTGATGTCCGGAACGACGGCAGAATCCGGGCCGACGACGAAACGGATCAGTTCATCCGCTTCGGCCTGCCTGCGCGTGACGATGCAGGTGCGATCGTTCATCTCGTCCACGGGCTCTGCGATTGGTGATCACCTCACGCACCGACGGTTTCGCCGGCCGCGGCTTCTTCAGCGGCCAGTTCTTCCTCGGAAATCCAGCCGGCCTTCCTGCGGGCAGCCAGCACCATCTCTTCGGCTTCGGCGCGCGAGACGCCATGATCGGCAAGCACGCCCGGATACACCTTGGTCTCGCCGTCTTTGCGCTCCTTCCAGCCGATCAGGTCGTCGGCGGCATAGCCGGCGAAGTCCTCGATCGTCTTCACGCCGTCCTCGCCGAGCGTCACCATCATGGCCGTGGTGATGCCGGGGATCTCGCGCAGTTCGTCCTTGACGCCGAGCGCCTTGCGCTTCTCGTCGTGCTCGGCCTCGATCTTTTCGAGATATTCGCGGGCGCGCGTCTGGATTTCCGAAGCGGTATCCTCGTCGAAGCCGTCGATCGAGGAGATCTCGCCGGAATCGACATAGGCGACTTCCTCGACGCTGGTGAAGCCTTCGGAGGCAAGCACCTGGCCGACCATCTCGTCGACGTCGAGGGCTTCCATGAAGAGCGCCGAACGCTCGACGAATTCCTTCTGGCGACGCTCGCTCTCTTCCTGCTCGGTCAGGATATCGATGTCCCAGCCGGTGAGCTGCGAGGCAAGGCGCACATTCTGGCCGCGGCGGCCGATGGCCAACGACAGCTGGTCGTCAGGCACCACCACCTCGATGCGCTCGGCATCCTCGTCGAGCACCACCTTGGCGACTTCCGCCGGCTGCAGCGCGTTGACGATGAAGGAGGCGGCCGAGGGCGACCACGGAATGATGTCGATCTTCTCGCCCTGCAGCTCGCCGACCACCGCCTGGACGCGGCTGCCGCGCATGCCGACGCAGGCGCCGACCGGATCGATCGAGGAATCGCGCGAGATGACGGCGATCTTGGCGCGCGAGCCCGGATCGCGGGCCACCGACTTGATCTCGATGATGCCGTCGTAGATTTCCGGCACTTCCATGGTGAAGAGCTTGGCCATGAACTGCGGATGCGTGCGCGACAGGAATATCTGCGGGCCGCGCTGCTCGCGGCGCACGTCGTAGACATAGGCGCGGACGCGGTCGCCGTACTTGTAGTTCTCGCGCGGGATCAGCTCGTCGCGGCGGATGATCGCCTCGCCGCGGCCAAGGTCGACGATGACGTTGCCGTATTCGACGCGCTTGACGGTTCCGTTGACGATCTCGCCGATACGGTCCTTGTACTCGTCATACTGACGATCGCGCTCGGCCTCGCGCACCTTCTGGACGATGACCTGCTTGGCCGACTGGGCGGCGATGCGGCCGAAATCCATGGGCGGCAGCTGTTCGGCGATGAAATCGCCAAGCTGGGCGTCGGGGTTGCGCTCGCGCGCCGTGGAGAGGGCGATCTGCGTCGCGTAGTCCTCAACCTTCTCGACTACTTCCATCAGCCGCTGCAGTTTCATCTCGCCCGTATTGGGATTGATGTCGGCCCGGATGTTGGTTTCCTGACCGTAACGCGAACGCGCCGCCTTCTGGATCGCATCGGCCATGGCGGCGATGACGATGGACTTGTCGATCGACTTTTCACGCGCGACCGCATCGGCGATCTGCAGCAGTTCGAGCCTGTTGGCGCTTACAACCATTGTCTTTCTCCCGACTTCGCTCCGGACACGCGGCCCGAAAGCTCAATCAACCTTCCTGTTCGGTTTCGTTTCCTTCGCCGGCGGCGGCTTCTTCCGCGTCGCCCCGGCGCTTTTTTGCTTCCTTGCGGGCCCTGTTGTCCTTCGACAGGGCCTCGCGGATGAGATCGTCGGTCAGCACGAGCCGCGCCTCGGCAATGGCGTCAAAGGGCACCCGCACCATCGGCTCTTCGCCATAGGCCGCCTTGTCGCGCTCGAGCAGAATGCCGTCGGCGTCCGCCCCGGCGATCTTGCCCTTGAAGCGCTTGCGGTCGCCGATGAGGACCGACGTCTCCATCTTGACCAGATGGCCGGTCCAGGTGGCGAAATCCGATTTGCGCACCAGCGGCCGGTCGATGCCCGGCGACGACACTTCGAGATGATACGCCTTTTCGATCGGATCTTCGACATCGAGCGCCGGCGAAACCGCGCGGCTGACCTCTTCGCAATCCTCGACGGTCATGGTGCCGTCCTCGCGCTCGGCCATGATCTGCAGCGTCAGCCCGTTCTGTCCCGTCAGTTGCACCCGCACGAGGCGAAAGCCGATGACCTTGAGCACCGGCTGCACGATCATCGCAATGCGCGCATCGATGCCGCTTTCACGGATGATACGGTCGTCGGCTTCGCTTGCCGCTGCGGTCATCGGATCCCTGTCGTTTTGTCGCTCCGGCCGGCAGGTAACAAAAAAGAGCGGGACCGGGTGGACCCACTCTTCGTCATACCGACCAAGAATTTGAGGCTGATATAGACGATTGCGGCCGGTGTTTCAAGCCTGACGGTTGCGCCGGCCTCACCGCAGCGGGATCAGCATTGCTTCTGGAGCATGACGGCTATGCGCCGGCGCCCCTGTGATTGGGGCCTGCCAGCACCCATTTATGCTGCAGTGCAAAAGAAAGGTCGTGCGCGGTGGCGCGCGAAAGGTAGTCGCCATGGACCGTGGATTGTTTTTCGTGATCGGTGATTTTCTGACCACATTCGGCAGCGCCGCAGCCGCATCGCGCGCCGTCGAGGCCGGACGCAAGCCGCGCCGCAGCGACCTGAAGAAGCTCGGCATCGACCCGACCGCCTTCGACAAGATCGGCCGCTTCTGAGCGGCGGATGACTTCCAAGCGGCAAATAACGGGGGCGCTTCGCGGCCCTTTCGAGATTTTCCGGGGCTACTTCCGGATAAAGGTCAAATAGGCAGGCCGCCTTCCCTCGCGGATGGCCTTGGCCTCGTAGCGCGTGCCGGGCCAGCCCTCATAGGGGGTGAGCCAGTCGGCGGCCTCGTTCGCCTGCCAGGCGAAGTTGCCATTGGCGCGGCAGGCGAGCAGCGTCCAGTTCACATAGCTGTCGATGTCGGAGGCGAAGCGGAAGCTGCCGCCAGCCTTCAGCACCCGGGCGAACCGGTCGAGATTGGCCGGGCTGACGAAGCGCCGCTTCCAGTGCTTCTTCTTCGGCCAGGGATCGGGATAGAGCAGGTCGATGCCATCGAGCGAGGCCGGCGGCAGCCAGTCGAGCAGACGCGTGGCGTCGTCGTCATAGACCCTGAGATTGGCGAGCGGCGCCTTGCCGAGCGCCGTCATCATCTTGGCCATGCCGTTGACGAAGGGCTCGACGCCGATGAAGCCGGTCGCCGGCGCCTCCGTCGCGCGATGCAGGAGATGCTCGCCGCCGCCGAAGCCGATCTCGAGCTGAAGTGCCGAAACCTTTGCCTTGAACAGCGTCCTGAGGTCCGCCGGCGCCCCTGCCGTCAGATCGAGCCTGTAGGCGCGCAGGCCGCTTTCAAGCGCCGCGGCCTGCTGCGGGCGAATGGTCTTGCCGTGCCGGCGGCCGAAAAAAGCTTCGGTCGCGCGGCTCGGCCGGTCCTTCGGGTCCACTCGTGTCAGGCGGCGACCGCGTCCTTGAGCGCCTTGGCCAGATCGGTCTTCTCCCAGGAGAAGGAACCGTCGCGGCCGGCCTTGCGGCCGAAATGGCCATAAGACGAGGTTTTCGCGTAGATCGGCTTGTTCAGGTCGAGGTGGCGGCGGATGCCGGACGGCGACAGGTCCATCACCTTGCGCAGCGCCTCCTCGAGCCTGGCCTCGTCGACCTTGCCGGTGCCATGCAGGTCGACATAGACCGACAGCGGCTGGGCGACGCCGATGGCGTAGGACAACTGGATGGTGCAGCGGTCGGCAAGCTTGGCCGCCACGACGTTCTTGGCGAGATAGCGCGCCGCATAGGCAGCCGAACGGTCGACCTTGGTGGTGTCCTTGCCGGAGAAGGCGCCGCCGCCATGAGGCGCTGCGCCGCCATAGGTGTCGACGATGATCTTGCGACCGGTGAGGCCGGCATCGCCGTCAGGACCGCCGATGACGAACTTGCCGGTCGGATTGATGTACCAGTTGCAGTCGTCGGCGATCTTGAGATCGCCAAGCGCCTCGATGATGTAAGGCTCGACAACCTTGCGGACCTGCTTGGAATCCCAGCTCGAATCGAGATGCTGGGTGGAGAGCACGATCTGCGTCACTTCCGCCGCCTTGCCGTCGGCATAGCGCACGGTAACCTGGCTCTTGGCATCCGGGCCGAGTTTGCCGGCCTCGCCGCTGCCTTGATGGCGCGCGGCGGCCAGGAGTTCGAGGATCTTGTGGCTGTAATAGATCGGCGCCGGCATCAGGTCGGGCGTCTCGCGGCAGGCGTAGCCAAACATGATGCCCTGGTCGCCGGCCCCTTCCTCGCCCTGGCGGTCGGCGGCATTGTCGACGCCCTGGCCGATGTCCGGCGACTGGCCGTGCAGCAGCACCTCGATCTTGGCCGTCTTCCAGTGGAAGCCGGCCTGCTCGTAGCCGATCTCGCGGATCGCCTTGCGGGCGACCGACTTGAACTTGGCCGGATTGACGACCGGGTGGCCGGCGGCATCCTTCAGGATGTTGCCTGCCTTGTCCTTTTTCAGCAGCGTCTCGGGAACCCGGACCTCGCCGGCGATGATGACGCGGTTGGTGGTGGCCAGCGTCTCGCAGGCGACGCGCACCTTCCACGGGTCCATGCCCGTCTTCTTGGCTTCGCGATAGACGAGATCGACGATCTCGTCGGAGATACGGTCACAGACTTTGTCGGGATGGCCTTCGGAAACGGATTCCGAGGTGAAGAGATAATTCTGCCGCGTCACGGGTGTCCCCTCTTGAAAAAGATCGGCAGGGCTGCCGATTTTGGCGCGCCACGTGTTAGCGGTGCCGGGCGTCGCTCGTCAAGCGGCGCGACGGATCTGGCATGAATGTCGGCACAATCGGCTTGTGCCACCGGCGGCAGGGCACCGCCAGCGGCATGAGCCTGGAATCACTCGGCTTCGTCCGGCGAAAGGGACTTCACAAGATCGATTATCCGGCGCCGCACCTTGACGTCGGGAATCTTGACGAAGGCACGATTGAGCTGAAGCCCCTCCGGGCTGCCGCAGAACTCGATGGCGAAGGCCATGGAGGCGTCCTCTGCGAATCCCCGATTGCCGGCCCCGGCCTCCTGACCCGGGGCGTCCTCGAAGAAGAAGGCGACGGGAACGCTCAGGATGGAGGCAATCGCCTGCAGACGGCTGGCACCGACCCTGTTCGTCCCCTTTTCGTACTTCTGTATCTGTTGAAACGTGATGCCGAGATTTTCACCCAGTTTTTCCTGGCTCATTCCAAGCATATTGCGACGCAACCGAATACGGCTCCCGACATGGATGTCGATCGGATTCGGCTTCTTCTTGTTCTCTTCTGTCATTTTTTCCTCGCCGAATTTTTCCGGCTTTTTCTATTTTTGCCGCCCAACGAAGCCGGAGCCACCTGCCCCAACAGACCCCTCCAACCGACTTCGAGAAAATTTTAGGCGTTACAGTATGAGTTTCTAATGTGCCGACTGTCAATTCACCCGTAGCCGCTGCCTTACATTCAATGTGAAGGCCGCAAGGGCAAAGAGCAACATGATCAGCAA
>NZ_RZSC01000365.1:0-5789 GCF_003998155.1 Mesorhizobium sp. M1E.F.Ca.ET.063.01.1.1 | reverse complement strand
CGCGGCCGGCCTCGCCGGCATTGGCGCCTCGACTATCGGCAGGTTGACCGGGCTCGCGGCGGCGAGACCTGAGCCGGTTATTCTGAAGACTTCAAACATCGAGGCGAAGCTGATGGAGGCCGGTCCGACCAGGAACGTGCTCACCTATGGCCAGGCAGGCCCACCGCCGGTCGTCAGGATGAGGAAGGGCAAGCCGTTCGCCGCGCGGCTCATCAATGGCATCGACGACCCGACGACGATCCATTGGCACGGCATCCGCGTTCCGAACAAGATGGACGGCGTGCCGTTCATGATCCAGCCTTATGTCTATCAAGGCGATCATTTCGACTATGCCTTCACGCCACCCGACGCCGGCACATTCTGGTACCACCCGCATTGCAACACGCTGACCCAGACAGGCCACGGGCTGACCGGCGTGATCGTGGTAGAAAATCCCAACGATCCGGAATTCGATTCCGAGGTGGTGATCAATCTGCGCGACTGGCGCCTCGGCGACGACGGCCAGTTCATCGAGCAGTTCCGGCCGCGCGATGCGGCAAGGGCGGGCACCTATGGAACCGTGCGCACCGCCAACTGGCTCGACCAGCCGCAATATGACGCGCCGGCAGGCGGCCTGGTGCGGCTGCGGGCCGCCATCACCGACGTCACCCGCATCTACGCCTTCCGTGTCGACGGCGCGGAAGCGGAGGTCATCGCGCTCGACGGCAATCCGGTGCCGCTACGCTTCGCGCCCGACGCCCTGCAGCTCGGACCTGGCCAGCGGCTGGAGCTTGCCATCCGCATGCCCGACGACGAAGGCGCGATCGTCAGCCTGCGGGACGTCAGGGGCACCAAGCCGAAGATTCTGGCGACGCTGCGTTCAGTCGGGAAGTCGCTCAAGCGCGACCTGCGCGATCTTGGCCCTTTGGAGGCCAATCCGGTGGCGGAAGTGGACCTCGCCGGCGCCGGGCGCATTCCGCTGGCGCTCAGCGCCACGGCGGAAAACGTCTCGGCCGACAGCATCTGCGGCTCGATCGGCTACAGTTTCTGGGCGATCAACAAGGTTCCGTGGCCGGGCGACACGCCGGATCCGACCGCGCCGCTGGCCGAGCTGAGGCTCGGCAAGAGCTACATCATCGACATGGAGAACCTCACGCCGCATTCGCATCCGATCCACCTGCACGGCATGAGTTTCAAGGTGCTGTCGTCCTCGACCCGACAAGTGCAACCGCTCGTCTCCGACACCTATCTCATCCAGCCCGACGAGAAGGTGCAGCTTGGCTTCGTCGCCGACAACCCCGGCGTCTGGCTGCTCCACTGCCACATCATCGAGCACCAGAAGACCGGCATGACGAGCTATTTCCGGGTGGTGTGAGCGCACGTGGCGAAAGGTGCTCTCGCCTTCGACCGGAATTCGCGGATTTCCTCGGGTTGACGCTCTTGCCAGATTGCCTAGGTAGGCAGGAGGGCGCTGGGGCGGCACGCAATTCCGACCGACGGCATGACATCTTCTCGCATTCGAAAACTTGCCCTTGTTGCGGCAGGCATCTCGATCCAGTCTTCCTGCGTCATCCCCAACGACACATCGAGCATCGCCAAGGTCGACGCCACCACGGCCGCCGCCCGCAAGGAGATGATCGGTCTCAGCGAGGCCGACGTTCGCATGTGCGCCGGCTTTCCGACAGCTACCGCCGATGTGGGAGCTTCCGGCCGGATCTGGACCTATCAGCGCACCGTTCAGCGCGGCAATCTCAGCATCGCAAGCCGACCATGGCCGTGGGCGCGATCCCGGCGGTTGGAGGGTCCGTCAACGTCGCTCCCGGCGGCTATTGCAACACGCAGATCCGGATGCTCAACGGCCACGTCGCCGAGGTGGCCTATGCCGGCGACAACAATCTGCCGAACAGCCGCGACGCGCTCTGCGTCAGCACGGTGGACGCCTGTGTGGCTTACGCGCGCCAGCGCAATCGCAGAGCGACGGCGGTCTCCAGGTGAGTGGGGCCAGCCGAGGCCGCACGGGAGCACCCATATTTTTGGCGGCCATTGGAAGCCCGCGAAGAATGGCCTGCGGTCTCATGCGCCGTCTGTTTCGAGGGGATGGCGCGGAAAACTTCAGGCCTGAAGGGCAAGGCTTTGAGCACGCCGCCATGCGAACATGATCTAACGCTTATATGTGCGGCGGAAAATCAAAGTGATCACCGGCCGCCCCAAATCGTCCCCAATCAGGGGGTTCTTCCGGCCCGAACCTGGAGACGATGGAGAGGTCGATGAAATTGTCTGTTCTTGCCCTTGCCGGGGCTATGCTGGCGCCGACGTTCGCGCTGCAGGCGGCGCCAATGATCGCGGCGCCGGACAGAGACAGTCTGGTCCAAGAGCGCATGTGACATGCGCGTACCTGACCGAGGACGGCTACTGCGTGCGGCCGCACAAGAAGCATATGTATTGGAAGCCCAAGCACCACTACCGGCAGATCTACCGCACCTATGAGCCGCAGCCGGACGAGTATTACTGGCGCTATCAGCGTCCGCGGCCGGTCATCCGGGTCATTCCCAACGATCCGCCGCAGGATGAAGACAATTGGGATGATTGGGACAATTGAGGCTCTCTGAGGCCGAAAGCTGCCCTGCGTTTTACAGGGGCCGCTTGCAGGCCTCGCGGGCTGTAACCGATCATCGGGTTGCGGATGCATAGCCGGACAGTCGTCCACGCATCCGCAATCCGCGGCTTCTCGCCTACCAGCCGAACAGCACGGCTGCCCCGCTCTGGCCGTTGCCGGCCTGCGCGGCGTTGGCGTCGGTGTTTCTGCCGAACTGGAAAATGCCGTAGGAATTGTCGTTGCCGTCCTGCCGCAAGACAGCGGAATGCCCGCTGCCCTCCTGTCGAATTATGCCGAGGTTGCCCGCACCGTCCTGACCTAGGCCGGCACGGTTGTTCCGTCCGAACTGCCTGATATGGGCGCCGCTGCGCAGCCCGTTGTAGATCGAATAGGCGCGCAGGCCGAGGTCCAGCGCCCGCGCGTCGCGGGCAGCGCGAGGCGAGTAGTAAAATCCGATCGAACCGCCCGCCTTTGCCGGAGCGGCGACAAGGGGCAGGCCGATGGCCGCGGCGAGCGCGGCGGCGTGGACGAGCTTCGTGATCTGGCGGTTCATGTTACGTCTCCTGGCGGGTTCGACCGTTGATGAGGAACAGTCGCATAGCCAAGCTGAACCGTGACGGAAGGGATCGTTCAGCAGCCGTTCAAGACCTGGAGCGATTCAGCCTTTGAAAGAATCGCTGACGCTCCAAGTATTTGTTTTCACGCAATTACGGATGGAGAATCGCTGCTCACTTTCCAGGAATTGTTCCTGGCCTGATGGAAATGGCGAAGGGCTCCGGTTGCCCGAAGCCCTCCTTCGATCAATCGAGAGAACTGGCGCTCAGGTCGCGCCGGACACCTGCTTGACGCAGCTGATGCTCGCTCCGCCTGCGGTCACTTTCAGCTTGACGTCGTAGGCAGCGCCGTTTGCCCCGACGCTCATCCGGCCGAGCGATGCGCGACTGCCCGGTCCGGCTTCGAAGGCGCCGCCTTGCCGGATGTTGGCGGAGCCGTAGGTGCCGCCGCCGGAGACGCTGACCGTGTAGATGCCGTTGATGCTCCTGTCGGCATAAACCAGGGGCTCCAGCAGGATTGCGTCGCCTTGAACCGTATCTCGTATCTCGCATCGCAGCAGCCCGGAATTCGCGCCATCCTTACCGGCCGCCGCACCGGCCGCGCCGGCGGCGATCACGGCCAGGAGCGCCGCCGATGCCGCTGCTGTTCGGTTGTCCAGTCTGGTCATGGATGATCTCCTCGCCATCTCAGGATGACGGCCGGCAACACCGTTGCCGGCCGTCCATATTGTTCAGGGGCAGTCCTGGACGAAGGCGGCGACATTGCCGCTGCCGCCCTGGCCGACGTCGGCATTGCACCCGTGGCCGACTTGAACGCCGGCGGCGATGTTGCCGTTGCCGTCCTGCGTCAGGATCGCGGTGTGGTTCGAGCCGAACTGGGCAATGCCCGCGGCGTTCCGGCTGCCGTACTGATAGGTCGCGCCGTAGTTGTTGACGCCCTGCTGCCCGATCACCGACCGGTTGCGATGACCATATTGCTGGCCGATGGCGGTGTTGAAGCGGCCATCCTGGTAGACGTGTATGCGGTTGCGGTAGCCGTGCTGGGCGCCGCCGGCGGAATTGCGCCAGCCATATTGTTCGATGTTGACATCATTGGCCATGGCGGGCGCGACGGCGGAAAAGCCGACGACGGCTGCAAGAGCTGTGGCGATGATTGACGTACGGGTCATGGGACCTCTCCTTCGATGCGGCAGGGGACCGCGGGTTGAACGGCCCCTTTGTAGGAGGTTGGCCCGGAACGGAGGCTGAAGGCTCCATTCAGCGAAAATTCATGACCGCTTCGGTTGGACGTTTCAGGGCTGCAGCAGCCATCCGATCCGGCGAGATCACAATTCAGGACGTCTTGCCGCCGCGGCGTTTGACCGAAAATCAGCGCTGGGAGATGGCGCCGCCGGCGCACCGAACTCATGCGGCGGAAAACAAAAGTGATTTCCGGGCCGATCTAAAAGAGGTTGTTCGGTTGGCTCTGGGGTTTGCGGTGGCGTGCAAGGCCGGCACCGTGGCTCGCAAAATCCCGCTGGTGGAGCTGAGGGGGATCGAACCCCTGACCTCATCATTGCGAACGATGCGCTCTCCCAGCTGAGCTACAGCCCCGTTCCAGCGGATGGGCTTGTATCGGTCGCGGCGGTTTGATGTCAAGGCGAAACGGATCGCCTGACGTCGAGGCGTCGATGCCGGCGGGCCTTGCCGGTTCGCCAAGCAATGGCTACATGTCGGCGACAATTTGGAGACCGGCATGATCGCCCTCATTCAAACCATCGTCATGGCGCTCGACCTCTATTGGTGGGTCATCATCGCCTCGGCGATCTTTTCCTGGCTCTATGCCTTCAACGTCGTCAACTCGCGCAACCAGTTCGTCGGCACCGTCGCCAACATGCTCTACCGGCTGACCGAGCCGGCGCTGCGGCCGATCCGCCGTTTCATGCCCGATCTCGGCGGCATCGACATCTCGCCGATCATCCTGCTGTTGATCATCTTCTTCATACGGCAGTTCCTGCTTACCACTGTCCTGTCCCTGGTCGTCTGAGGCCGGTCCCGCCGATGAGCGCGCCGTTCCGCCCGCGCGACGATGGCATCGACCTTTTCGTGCGGCTGACGCCAAAGGCGGCGCTGGACCGGATCGAAGGTGTCGAGACGGCGGCCGACGGGCGCAGCCATTTCAAGGCTCGCGTTCGTGCCGTGCCGGAGAATGGGGCGGCCAATGCGGCGCTGGAGCGGATGATGGCCAAGGCGCTGCGTGTTCCGGCGTCAGCCGTTTCGGTGGTTGCCGGGGGGACCGCGCGGTTGAAAACACTGCGTATCCGCGGCGATGCGCGTGAGCTGGCGAAAAGCGTCGAGGCACTTTCCGGCAGCTGAGATCGTATCGATCAGAATATCGCCAGCTCACCTCCCCCGTTTGCGGGGAGGGGACTATTTGACAAACCCGGCGATGGCACGGTGACGGGTCGGGCCGCAAAATGACCACGTCCGCCGGAGGGGCGGCGGGCACTGACCAGATGGAAAACCGCCAGGTCCGGCTGGCTACAGCAGCCAGTCTGTCACGAAGCTCGGAACATGTGTGCCGTGCTGGTCAAGCGCGTCAGCCGCATCGACCGGCAGAGTGACGTCCGCATGAGGCGCGAAGTGATCGCCGGCGGAGGGGTGATCCGGAACCACCGCCG
>NZ_RZSC01000364.1:0-5794 GCF_003998155.1 Mesorhizobium sp. M1E.F.Ca.ET.063.01.1.1 | reverse complement strand
CTCTTTCACCGCGCACATCCGAGGCCCGCTGTTCGGCGTGCGGAAAGGTTAAGCTTCTCTCATGCGGGAGCCTTGGCAGGTGGCTGCAGCCAGTCAGCGTCGATCTCGGGCAACGGAATGGCGGCGAGCAGGTCGCGCGTGTACGCCTCCTTCGGATTGTCGAAGAGCGCATCGGTGGCGCTCGATTCCACGATCCTGCCTTCGCGCATGACGATGACTTGCTGGCAGAGCCGCCGGATCACCGACAGGTCATGGCTGATGAAGGCGACCGTCAGCCCCATCTCGGCCGCCAGCTTCTCCAGCAAGGTCAGGATCTGCGCCTGGGTCGAGACATCGAGCCCGGAGACGATCTCGTCGGCCAGCACGAATTTCGGCGACAGCGCCAGCGCCCGCGCGATGCCGACGCGCTGCCGCTGCCCGCCGGACAGTTCGTGGCGGTATCGGCTGGCAAAGTTCTGCGGCAGGCCAACGCGCTGCAGGGCGTCCGCGACGCGCTCCTTCAGCCTGTCGCCAAGCCCGTTTTGCCTCAAGGGTGCTGCGATGATGTTGAAGATCGTGTGCCGCGGATTGAGCGAGGACATCGGATCCTGGAAGATCATCTGCAGGTCGCGGCGCAGCGGCCTCAGCTCGGCCTCCGAAAGATGGCTGATGTCATGCCCCTCGAAGCTGATCGTACCGGCGCTCGGCTCGATCAGGCGCACCAGCGCTCGGCCGAGCGTCGACTTGCCCGAGCCGGATTCGCCGACGATGCCGGTGACCGATCCCTTCGGCAGGTCGAAGTCCAGCCCCTTGAGGATCTCGACCAGCGGCGCCCGGCCGATCAGCGGCTTGCGCGTCATATCGGGCAGCGCCACCTTCAGTCCGCGCACGGAAAACAGCGGCTCAGCCATGGCTTGGCCTCCATGCCTTGTCGGCAGCCGCGATCTCGGCCGTCAGCCCGGCAAGCACGGTCTCGTCCACCGGCTTCAGCGATGCGTAGGGATCGGTGTAGCGCGGCGTCGCCGCGATCAGCGCCCGGGTGTAGGGGTGCTGTGGCGCTGCGAAAAGATCGGCGGTCTCGGCCTCCTCGACTACCTTGCCTGCATAGAGCACCGACACCTTCTGGCTGATCTTGGCGACGACGCCGAGGTCGTGGGTCACGAACAGGATCGCCGTGCCATGGTCGCGCTGCAGTTGCGCGATCAGCCTCAGAATCTGCTTCTGCACGGTCACGTCCAGCGCCGTCGTCGGCTCATCCGCAACGATCAGCCGTGGCTCCGCCGCAAACGCCGCCGCGATCAGCACGCGCTGGCGCATGCCGCCGGAAAGCTCATGCGGATAGCTTTTCAGCACCCGTTCCGGATCGCGGATCTGCACTTCGTCGAGCAATTGGCGGACGCGCTTGTCGGCCCTCTCGCCACTCCAGCCGAGGATGCGCACCAGCCGGTCGGTCGTCTGCGGGCCGATGCGGCGCGACGGGTTGAGCGCGGTGAGCGGGTCCTGCGGGATCAGCGCCGTGCGGGCGCCGATCAGTGTCCGCCGCGCCCTCGCGTCGAGGCGGCCGAGATCCTCGCCCTCGACCAGCATCTCGCCTTCGACGATGCGCACGCTTTTCGGCAGGACGCCGAGCACCGCCTTGCCGATCATCGTCTTGCCGGCGCCGCTCTCGCCGACCAGCGCGCGCACCTCGCCGGGCTGCACGGCAAGCGAGACCGAGCGCAGCACGCGCTGGCCGTTTGGCAGCACGGCGCTGAGCGAGCGGATTTCGAGACATGGTTTCATGTCGGCGCTCATCGCAGCACCGGATCGAAGCGCGCCTTCAGTCCCTCGCCGAACTGGCTGAAGGAAAGCACGGTGAGGATCAGCGTGATGAGCGGGAACACCAGCACCCACCAGGCCTGATGGATCGACAGCCGGCCTTCGGCGATGATGCCGCCCCAGGTCGGATCATCGGTCGAGATCGACAGATTGACGAAGGACAGGATCGCCTCGACGATGACGGCGATGCCCATTTCGAGCGACAGCAGCGCGACCACCGACGGCACCACGTTGGGCAGCACCTCGCGCAGCATGATGCCGATGCGGCCATAGCCGGCGATGCGCGCGCTCTCGACATAGTCCATGCGCGACTGGCTCATCGCTTCGGCGCGGATCACGCGGCAGAAGCGCGTCCAGTCGATGACGGCAATCGCGATGATGACGGAGCTCAAGCCCGTGCCCAGAACGGCCACCAGCAGGATGGCGAACAGCACCGGCGGGAAGGCCATCCAGACATCGACGATGCGCGAGATGACGCGGTCGGCCCAGCCGCCGAAATAGCCCGCGATCAGCCCGAGCGCCGAGCCGACGATGCAGGCGGCGGACGCCGCGGCAAAGGCGACGATGAAGGCGATGCGGCCGCCGAAGATCAGCCGCGACAACAGATCCCGGCCGAGGCTGTCGGTGCCCAGCCAGTAGCCGGGCTCGGCGCCGTCCAACCAGAAGGGCGGCAGGCGCTCCAGCATCAGGTCCTGCGCCAATGGGTCCTGCGGCGCGATCAGCGGCGCGAAGATGGCCGCGAGCAGCGCGACGAGGAGCCAGCCGCCGGCCAGCCATAGCCTTGGGCTCAGGCCACGCCTCGAGATGCGAGCCTCATCCATGGCGCAGCCTCGGATTGAGCAGCGCATACATCATGTCGACGGCGAGGTTGATGAGAACGAAGAGCAGCGCGAAGACCAGCACGATGCCCTGGATCAGCGGCAGGTCACGGTTGATGACGGCGTCGATCGCCATGTTGCCGAGGCCTTCATAGGAGAACAGCCGCTCGACGATAACCGTGCCGCCGATCAGGAAGGTGAACTGCACGCCGACCAGCGTCAGCGTCGGCAAAGCCGCATTCTTCAGCGCCTCGCGCAGGATGACTTGCGTTTCCGAGAAACCCTTGACCCTGGCCAGCACGACATAGTCGAGGTCGAGCACTTCCTTCAGCGACTGTTTCAGGAGCTGCGCGATGATCGCTGCCAGCGGCAGTGCCAGCGCCACCGAAGGCATCAACATGTGCTTCAGCAGATCCCAGGTGAGATCGAAGCGGAGCCTGAGAATGCTCTCGGCGAGATAGAACTGGGTGACGAAGGGCAGGTCGAGCTGCGGCGACACGCGGCCGGAAATGTCGAAGACAGGCACCAGCACGCCGAACAGCAGGATCAGCACCAGGCCCCAGAGGAAGTCGGGGATGGAGAGCGTCGCGCCGCTGGCGATGTCAATGCCGGCCTCGACCGCCGTGCCGCGCGAGCGCGCGCCGAAGATCGCCGCGGGCACCCCGATCGCGATCGCCATCAGCAGCGCCACGGTCGCTAGCTCCAGCGTCGCCGGCAGCCGGTTGAAGACCAGGCCGAGCACGTCTTGGCGCAGCGAGATCGACGTGCCGAAATCGCCATGCAGCACGCCGGCGAGCCAGATGAAGAATTGCTGCACGATACCCTTGTCCAGCCCATAGAGCGCGCGCAACCGCGTGATGTCGTCATCGCTGGCGCCAGGCGGCAGCATCATGGCGATCGGATCGCCGGGCGCCACGCGGATGACGACGAAGACGACGACGGCCACGCCGAACAGTGTGACCAGCATCGTCAGGAGACGAACGAGGAATCTCTGCAGCAACATCTGCCAATACGCCCGGATGGAAATGCACGCCGCCTTCCGGACGGCGCGCGCGGCAATCCAAGGCCGACGATCAGGCCGGGCTCATCAGCGCCGGCAGCAGCGCGCCGGACACATGCTGCACGACATTGACCTTCTTCGAGTGTACGATCGGCTGCGCATACTGGATCAGCGGCAGCACATAGGCCTGCTCGGCGATGTATTTGTCGACGGCCTTCCAGCCGGCAATGCGCTTGGCCTCGTCCTTCTCACCCCACAGCGGATTGATCATGTCGACCAGGTCCTTGCTGTCCCACACCGAATGCGGGCTCGGCCCGTACATGGCAAAGCCGGTCGAGGTGGTCGGGTCGCCGATCGCGTTGCCCCAATTGTAGAAGGCGGCCGGCGCCAGCTTGTCGGCGGCGCGCAGCTCGTAGTGCTTGGCGATCTCGTAGACCTCGATATTGGCCTCGATGCCCACCTTCCGCCACATGCCGACGATCGCCTGGATCATCTCATAGTCCTTGGGTTTGAAGCCCTTGGTCGTCTGTATGGTGAACTTGACCGGCTTCTTGGCCGAATAGCCGGAAGCCGCGAGCAGCTCCTTGGCCTTTTCCGGATTGTGCTCGACCTTGATCGACGGATCGAAGGCCGTGTATTCCGGCGTCTCCAGCGTGGCGATCGGCTGGCCGTAGCCGCGCAGCAGCCGCTTGACCAGAAGCTCCTTGTCCACCGCCATCACCGCCGCCTGGCGGACGTTCTTGTCCAGCATTGCCTCGATGTCGTTGAAGAAGATCATGCCGATGTCGGAGACGTTCTTGATCGAGCCGGCGAGCCCGTCCTTGGCGATCAGCCGGTCATATTCCTCATAAGGAATTTCGAGCGTCACCTGCGAGGAACCGGACTCGATCTCGGCCACGCGGCTCGCCGCGTCGGTGACGAACTTGATCGTCACATTCTCGAAGGCCGGCTTGGTGCCCCAGTAATTCGGATTGGCCTTAAGCCGCAGGAAGGCGTTGCGCTCGAACTTGTCGACCATATAGGGGCCGGTGCCGATCGGCGCCTTCTCGAAGCCGTCCGGCCCGACCTTCTCGTAATAGGCTTTCGGCATGATGTAGCCGGTCAGGAACGACATCCACTTGAAATAGACCGGGTCGAACTGCACGACATCGCCGGTGATCTTGTTGCCGTCGATCTTGAAGTTGCTGACGTTCTTCCAGACGAACTGGATCGGATTGCCGGTCTTCTCGTCGCCGGCCCGCTGCAGCGACCACACAACGTCTTCCGGTGTGAAGGGCGAGCCGTCATGCCATTTCACGCCGTCGCGCACCGTCATCGTCACTTTGGTGCGGTCGTCGTTCCAGCCCCATTCGGTGAGCAGGCCGGGTGTGAAGGAGAGGTCCGGCTTTTGCGGGATGAACTGGTCGAACACCGACTGGTAGAGACCCTGGATGGTCGGGTTCACCGCCGAAGGTCCGGTCGTCGGGTCCCAGGAGGGCAGGTTGACGTTATAGGCGATGGTGAGCTCATCCGCCGCCTTCGCCGCCCTCGGCAGGCCGAGCGTGGCTGCACCGATCGCCGCCGCGCCATATCCAAGCAAATCGCGTCTGTTGATTGTCATGGTCGTTCCCCTTGTTGGTTGTTTGGCTGTCATTGTCCGCGCGGCGTTTCATTCGGTAGGTTCGGGTTGGTGGGCAACCGCGCCTTGTCCATCCTGGAATTCCCTGGCTGCTAGTTTCCTCCGAGCTGTTGCGCGAGCATGAAGCCCGATCCCGCACCGGTGCCGGCGCCGGGCCATGTAGCGGCTCCGGTGAGATGCAGATTGGCGATGGGCGTGTTCCAGCGCGCGAATGAGCGCGCCGGGCGGAAGAGAAAATTCTGCGCCAGATGGTGGCTGCCGCAAATCTGGTCGCCGCCGACGAGGTTCGGGTTCTCGCGCTCGAGGTCGAGCGGCGAGAAGATCGCGCGGCCAAGAATCTTGCTGCGCAAACCCGGCGCGTAGCTCTCGATGATGTCGAGCACGCGCTCGGCATAGGCCTCCTTGACCGCATCCCAAGAACCGGGCGCGATCTTGCCGGCCGCGTCGCCAAGGATCTCCGCCGGCAGCATGCGCACCTGCACCCAGAGTACATGCTTGCCTTCCGGTGCACGTGAGGGGTCGACGGCCGTCGGCTGGCCGACGACGAGCACAGGCTGGTCG
>NZ_RZSC01000363.1:0-5809 GCF_003998155.1 Mesorhizobium sp. M1E.F.Ca.ET.063.01.1.1 | reverse complement strand
CCCAGGCCGACGGCGTTGCCGCGCTCGATCGCGCAATCGCCATCCTGGACGCATTCACCATTGCCGACCGGTCGCTCGGGCTCGCCGAGATCGCTGCCCGCACCGGCCTCTACAAGAGCACCATTCTGAGGCTGGCCAATTCGCTGATGCGCGGACAATTGCTGGAGCGCCTGGAAGACGGGCGCTACCGCATCGGACCGGCCACCTTCAGGCTTGGCGCGCTCTACCAGCGCTCGGTCGTGGCGATGGATATCCTGTTGCCGATCATGCGCGACCTCTCCGAGCGGAGCTGGGAGAGCGTTGCCTTCTACGTCCGCTCGGGCGACGTGCGCACCTGTCTCTACCGGGTCGAGTCCAAGCACCCGATCCGCTACACGATCCGGGAAGGCGACGTCCTGCCTTTGCTGGTGGGCTCCGGCGGCCGCGTGCTCGCCGCCTTTTCCGGCCAGCAGGGCGAGCCCTACGAGACGATCCGCAGAACCTATAGCTGCATTTCGATCGGCGATCGCGACCCGCAGACCGCAGGCATATCCGCGCCCGTGTTCGGGCCGGGGCGGACATTGGTCGGCGCGCTGACGCTGGCCGGCCCAGGCACCCGCGTCGACGCCGCCTTCCTCAAGCGCATGAAGCGCCCGCTGCTCGAGGCCGCCGCCCGCGCCACGCGCGCCTTCGGCGAGGACGCATCCATGCTGGATGAGGCAAGCCTCGACGTGGACGCTGCAGTCTGAGCATTCCCCCAGATCCCCTGCTTGACTCACATATAGCTCAATGGTTATAGGTCAATCAATAGCCATTGGGTTATTGATCCAGATGTCGACCGCGCACGATGTGCTCTTCCGGACGCTTGCCGATCCGACAAGACGCGCCATTTTTGAACGTCTGTGCCATCAAGGCGAGCAGACGGTTGGAGCATTGACAGCGCAGGCCGGCGTCTCGCAGCCGGCGGTGTCGAAGCATCTTGGCGTGCTCAAGGAAGCCGGGCTGGTGCGCGACCGACACGAGGGCCGGCAGACTCACTATAGCGCGCAGGTCGGCGCGCTGGCGCCGCTGATGGACTGGACAAGGCAAATGGCCGGGTTCTGGGAGAGCCGGTTCGACGATCTCGAGGATCTGCTGAAGAGGATGGATCAATGAACGATATGCCGGCCGGAACGCGCTCCGTCGTTGTCGAGCGCGAGATTCCCTATCCGCCGGAAAAGATCTGGCGCGCGCTGACCGTACCGCATCTTATCGAGGAGTGGCTGATGAAGAACGACTTCAAGCCGGTCGTGGACCATCGTTTCGAACTCAGCGCGGACTGGGGAGGCGTCGAGTGTCAGGTCCAGACCGTCGAGCCCAACAAGACGCTGTCCTACACCTGGGACACCAAGGACCTGGAAAGCGTCGTCACCTGGACGCTCACCCCGACGGGCTCAGGCACTCGTCTGCGCATGGAGCAGACGGGCTTCCGGCTGGATCAGGAGCCGTATTTCCGGGGTGCCACTGTCGGCTGGCCGAGATTCCTCACAGCCCTGGAAGAGGTTCTGGCGCGGATCGAAGACTGAAGTCCCGCCGAAGCGCTCAAAAAAGCAGGCATCGTTTGGCGGGTGGCAAACCGCGAGCGAAAGCAATGGAGAAACGCAATGAAGATCAAGCTGACCAGCGTCTATGTCGACGACCAGGAGAAGGCTCTCGGCTTCTATACCGACGTGCTGGGCTTCAACAAGAAAGCCGATTTCACCAATGGACCGTTTCGCTGGCTGACCGTCGCCTCGCCTGACGACCCGGACGGCACCGAACTACAGCTCGCGTTGAATGACAATCCGGCGGCCAGGACCTATCAGCAGGCTATCTTCAAGCAGGGCCAGCCGGCGCTCATGCTGTTCACCGACGACATCAAGGGCGACCACGAGCGCATCACGGCAAATGGCGGCAGCTTCGCCATGGCGCCGACCGAGGTGACCGGTTCGACCATCGCGCAGATCGACGACACCTGCGGGAATCTCATCCAGATCACGCAGCTGGCGCGCTGGTAAGTCCGCCGTTTCATTGGTTTTTTCAGAGGAGGCAGCATTGGAATGGAGCAAGTGGATCAGGCAGTTGCATCGCTGGCTGTCGATCATTTTTACCGTGACCGTCATCGCCAACTTCGTCGCCATGGCATTGGGCGAGCCCCCCGCCTGGGTGGTCTATTCGCCGCTCCTGCCGCTTTTCCTGCTGCTGTTCAGCGGCCTCTATATGTTCGTGCTGCCCTATGCCGTCAGATGGCGCGGTGAGCAAGCAAGCGAGCGCATAGGACCGGCCTGATGGCGAAGGCGAAATCGCCGAAGCCTGCCGCCAAGCCCCCGGGCGCGAAGTCCGTCCTGCTTTCAGGCGGCAATCCGCAGATCGCCAAGGGCTACGGCGACGCTCCCGTGCAGGCCTATATCGCGGCGATGCCGGGTTGGAAGAGCGAGGTCGGCCGCCGGCTCGACCAGCTCATCATGCAGGCCGTCCCCCACGTGCAGAAGGCCGTGAAATGGAACTCGCCGTTTTACGGGATGGAAGGTGAAGGCTGGTTTCTCGGCATCCATTGTTTCACCAGGTACATCAAGGTGGCCTTCTTTCGCGGCATGTCGCTCGAGCCCGTGCCGCCCGGCGAATCCAAGAGCAAGGACACGCGCTATTTCCACATCCACGAGGCCGACCAGCTCGATGAAGCGCAATTCGTCTCCTGGGTGAAACAGGCAAGCCGATTGCCTGGTGAACGAATGTAGGCGCACTATTGATCAAGCGCGGCCCTCCCGGGAGCGTACCGTGGCGATCCACTATCCAGCATTGAAGGAGAACAGACATGGAGAAAAGCGGATCGCCGGGAAGCAAATCTCCGTCCGAGCTGATCGATGGACGTATCGAGGAATTGGGCGACTGGCGGGGTGAGATGCTTGGCCGCCTCCGTGCCCTGATCAAGGAGGCCGATCCAGACGTCACCGAGGAATGGAAGTGGCGCGGGGTGCCGGTTTGGGAGGACGCCGGAATGATCTGCACCGGCGAGACCTACAAGGCTGTCGTCAAGCTGACCTTCGCCAAGGGCGCGGCGCTGCCCGATCCCGCAGGCCTCTTCAACTCCAGCCTCGAGGGCAACACAAGGCGCGCCATCGATTTTCGCGAGGGCGAGGAGATCGACGGGGAAGCGCTCAAGGCTCTGGTTCGTGCTGCAGCGGCGCTGAACAAGTTCAAAGCCAAACGCTGATCGGCGGAGCCTGCTGGGCGCGCCATTCACCTTTATTCAGGCGAGCGGGACTCGGAGGGCTATACTAGGCTGGAAATATCCACAGGACGCGGCGCAAGCCGCGGACTGTTTTGTCGAAGACTTTCGAAAACAAATACTGCGCGAATTTATCGGCTGTTAAGCCAGACACGCTATCTGGATTGTCGTCGCCGATTGCCGGCAGACATGAGGGGAACAACATCGTCTCAACCGACGGATGAACCGGTCGGACAGACGTCGACGGGGTCAAGGCAGGCTCCATGGGAATGCGATGAAGCTCTCATCGACGGATGCCAGCCCGCGCCTCATCGGGCTGGTCTGGCCTTTCATTGCGGTCGTCCTGATCCAGGCACTGGTGGCCAGCCTCAGCCTCTACACGCTGTCGGCCGTTCGCGCCTATGTCGGCGGCGAAAGCCAGTGGTCGAAAGGGCAGAAGCAGGCCATCTACTTCCTCAGCCTCTATGCCGATACCGGCAGGCCGGAATATTTCAGCGAATACCGCCAGGCCATTGCCGTGCCGCTCGCCGATCGCTCGGCCAGGCTAGCGCTCGAACAGGCTGAGCCTGATACCGATGCCGCGCGACAGGGTTTCCTCAGCGGCAACAACCATGCCGACGACATTGCCGGCCTGATCTGGCTGTTCCAGAATTTCCGCCGCGTGAGCTACCTCGACACCGCCATCCGTCACTGGACGGAAGCCGACGAGATGATCCTCGCCATCGAGAGGCTCGGCGACGACATGCACAGAAGGCTCGAACAGGGGTCCGCGTCGCAGGCTGAGATCAGCGCCTGGAAAGCCGATATCCATCAGCTCGACCACCGCATCGGACCACTGTCCAAGGCCTTCTCCGACAGCCTCGGCGAGGGCTCGCGCTTCATCAAGATGGCGCTCACGGCCGCCAACCTCGTCACCGCGGCGCTGCTTATCTTGCTGGCGGTGTGGCGCACACGAAAGCTGATGGCTCAGCGGCAGGCCTTCCGAAGCGCCTTGAATGCCGAGCGCGAACGCGCGCAGATCACGCTGGCCTCGATCGGCCAAGCCGTCGTCAGCACCGATGCGGTTGGGCGGCTCGACTACATGAATGCCGTCGCCGAACGCTTGCTCGCCAGCCCCCTTGGCGCCGCGAGGGGCAAGCCTGTGGCCTCGCTGTTCCGGCTGATCGACAAGGATAGCGGTGTCGAGGAAACCGACCTGATCCCGCGCTTGCTGGCCGGCGAGCCCCGCCGCTCCAACGTGCGGCCACAGCTCCTGGAGCGCCCCGACCGCTCCGTCGTGCCGGTCGCGCTCAACGGCGCGCCGCTCAGCGTCTCCGGCAAGATCGTCGGCGCCGTTCTTGCTCTGCACGACATGACCCGCGAGCAGGACTTCATCGAGCGCCTGTCGTGGCAGGCATCGCACGATGCGCTCACCGGTCTCGTCAACCGCCGAGACTTCGAGAGCCGGCTGGCAGGCGCGATTTCTCAGCCGCCGGAAAAGCCGCGCGTGCATGCGCTGATGTATCTCGACCTCGACCAGTTCAAGCTGGTCAACGACACTTGCGGCCATGCGGCGGGCGACCAGCTTCTGCGCCAGATCTCGGTGTTGCTGCTCAACGAATTGCCCACCGGCGACATCCTGGCCAGGCTGGGCGGCGACGAGTTCGGCGTGCTGCTGTTCGATTGCGACACCGGCTCCGCCATCGCCACGGCGGAGCGGCTGCGCGCCACCGTCCAGGATCTGCATTTTTCCTGGGAAGGCAGGCCCTTCAACATCAGCGTCAGCATCGGCATGGTCGAGATTGCCGATTGCGGGATGTCGCTGGAGGAGGTGCTGCGCGCCGCCGATGTCGCCTGCTACATGGCGAAGGAAAAGGGACGCAACCGCATTCAGCTCCACAGCGACAGCGATACGGCGCTGCGCGAACGTTTCGGCGAGATGGCCTGGGTCCAGCGCCTGCATGCCGCGCTCGACGAGAACCGCTTCAGGCTGCATGCGCAGGAGATCTCGCCGCTCAATGAGAATGTCGCCGAGGCCGGCGCGCATATCGAGATCCTGCTCAGGCTGACCGACGAGGACGGCAACTTCGTCACGCCGCAAAGCTTCATCCCGGCGGCCGAGCGCTACGGACTTATGCCGGCGATCGACCGCTGGGTGGTTCGCAACACTTTCCAAATTCTCGCGGCCAGGCTTGCCGATCCGCGCGCCACGCCGATATCCACCTGCGCGATCAATCTTTCCGGCGCCAGCTTCGGCGACGAGACTTTCCTCGGCTTCATGCGCGAGCAATTCGCGGCCCATGGCATTGCGCCCCAGACGATCTGCCTGGAGATCACCGAGACAAGCGCCATTGCCAACCTGACGGAAGCCATGCGCTTCATCGCCGACCTGCGCGGCCTGGGCTGCCGCTTCGCGCTCGACGATTTCGGCTCCGGCATGTCGTCTTTCGCCTATCTGAAGCACCTGCCGGTCGACTACCTCAAGATCGACGGCAGCTTCGTCAAGGACATGCTGGACGACCGCATCGACCGCGCCATGGTCGAGATGATCCATCACATCGGCAAGGTGACGGGAAAACGCACCATCGCCGAATTCGTCGAGAG
>NZ_RZSC01000362.1:0-5817 GCF_003998155.1 Mesorhizobium sp. M1E.F.Ca.ET.063.01.1.1 | reverse complement strand
ATCTTACCGACAACCTCGTCCTGCAAGGCGAAGACATCGGCAAGTTCGCCGTCGAAGCGGTCGGCCCAGATATGCGTATTCTCGCGCGCGTCGATAAGCTGTGCGTTGATCCGCACGCGCGCCGCCGCTTTCTGCACACTGCCTTCGACAACATATCGGACGCCGAGATCCCTCGCGATCGATCGGACATCGACCGACCTTCCCTTGTAGACAAACGAGGAGTTGCGAGCGATCACAAGAAGGCCGGGGACCTTTGCCAGGTCCGTGATCAGGTCTTCAGCCAATCCCTCGGCGAAGAACTCCTGCTCCGGATCGCTGCTCATGTTGGCGAAAGGCAAGACGGCGACGGCCGCCCTGTCGGGCAATTCCAGCGATACCGGTCGACCGGCCGAAGAGGCTCTGACAGACTGCAAGTTTACGCGATAGCAGTATATCGGCTCGGCTATATTCTTCACCCGCTGGCCGCCCATGGGTTCGAACTCAAACGCCAGCTTCTTCTCGACCTCCTTGGACACCTTCTCTGAAACGCAGACGCCGCCGGGATCAGCGAGCTGCTGCAGGCGAGCGGCGACATTGACACCCTCGCCGTAGCGATCGTCCCCTTCGACGATCACTTCTCCCAGATTGATCCCGAGGCGGACCTCGAAGCGCTCGCTTTCGGGGACACTTGCGTTGCGCTCCACCATGCCGCGTTGAAGGGTTACCGCGCACTCGACAGCATCGACTGCACTGCCGAATTCAGCCAGCAAACCGTCGCCCATCAGTTTGAAGATGCGCCCGTGATGCTTGCTGATCTCCGGCTGGAACAGCTCCTTACGGCTGGCCCTAAGCCGCTCGAAGGTCCCTCCCTCGTCCGCCTCCATCAGGGCCGAGTAAGCTACGACGTCGGCGGCAAGAATGGCCGCAAGCTTGCGTTCCATAGCACCACGGTGTGTGCTTCATGGCCAAGGGTGTCGCGCCAAATGCGCTCCACTCCGGCGATGCGATCACCGAACTCTAGCACGGCTGGAGCTTCCGGGCTAATCCGCAGTCCGCTTGAATGACCACTTAGGGTCAACGGCTGACCTTTGATCGGCGCCGCCAAGTTCACGCCCCGCCAGCGCCGCCAAGTCAACCCCCAGAACCGTCTGGTCCAGTCCACGGATGATCTTGGCCAATTCCATGCATTCGTCCTGCCGCACCTTGTTCTTCCGCCAGGCCATGCAGATCATGCGCTGCGGCATCGGCTCCCTGGAATGGCACGATCCTCAAGTCCGGCATGACGCTGGCGGCGCTTGCCGCCATTTCCGGAACCAGCGTCACGCCCAGCCCATGCGCCACCATCTGCAAAAGGATCGTCAGGCTGGTCGCGCCGTAGCTTGCCATCGCCACCGGCCGCACGCTGCCGCAGACCGCCAGCGCCTGCTCGCGCAGGCAGTGGCCTTCCTCGAGAAGCATCAGCCGCTCCAGCGCCGGGCTTTCCGGCGGCACCGGCGGCGAGGCGAAGGCTGGATCGCCGGCCGATGACGGTGACCGACAAGCCGCAGAAGTTCTTGATGCGCCAGGCGATGGTCGAAGAACTGGGGCTGGTGGCGCAGAAGACGGCGTGACGGGGTGTCTGCTTAGCGCAGCGCCATAGGCAGTCATTGAAACGATCAAAGCCGACGCCGGAGGCGACTTGCGTTTCAAAGGCTCTGCTCTGGCTCGGCGATCCTTGTCGGGTGGCCAGTCAATTGCAGATCAACACGAGCTTGCCCTTGACACCTCCCTGACCGAGCAGCTCCTGGGCGCGACGAGCCTCAATCAATGGCATCCGGTCGGCCACCATCGGCTTGATCTTCCCGTCGCGAAGCAGATCGAGCAAGACGCCGAGATCTTCGCGGAACCAAGCGAGCTTCCACCGTTTCAGATATTGTATGCTGTAGGGGAGTATGCGTCGTCGGCCTGGTGAAACGAAAGCGCGGACCGCGTACCACGCAGGTCGCAATATCCCGCGAAGACGGTAACGCAAGCCCCCTGCCAGTTGGCCCTTCTGCAGAAATGAAGTGAAGCCATAGGCTATGACGCGGCCACCAGGCCTCAGAGTACGAAACGAACGCCAGACATTGGCTTCGCCGACCCCATCGAAGACGACATCCACGCCGTCGTTTGTCAGACGATGAATCTCTTCGACAAAGTCAACTCGCTCGTAGTCGATCGGCGTGGCCCCGAGATCGGATACGATCTGATGGGCTGCAAGAGATGCAGTCCCATACATCTCCAGACCTGCCAGGCGGCCAAGTTGCAGCAGAGCCGTGCCGACTCCGCCGGCGGCGCCATGAATGAGGACCCGTTGACCCGGAGAGGCATGCCCAAGGCGATGCATCATCTGATAGGCCGTAACGTAGTTCAGCACGAGGCTGACTGCCTCGGCGGGATCGACACCAGTTGGAACCAGAGTGAGTTCATCTGCCGGCAGGCAAATGAACTGGGCGTAACCACCATGAATGGGAAGCGCCGCAACCATTTTACCAATCATGGCATGGGACACTCCCTCTCCGGCCTCATCGACGATGCCGACAATGTCCCATCCTGGCGTGAATGGCAGGGTCGTTTTCTCGGGATGAATCCCCTCCCGCATCAATAGCTCTGCGAAGGAGACGCCGGCGGCGATTGTTTGCACACGCAGTTCACCTGATGCCGGATGGGGCGCGTCCTCCTCCACGATCTCCAGAACTTCAGGTCCGCCATGGTGGCGAACAACGACGCGCAGAGACTTCATGGCAACCTCGGTCCAAATTGGACTCCTCCACTGAGGCAAACTCTAGTGGAAAGGTAGCGCGCGCTGGGATGGAGCGACTTGCTCCAGATCAACCCCACGAGAAGATCGGTCGCCACCCAACAAACAACTGCTCATTTGAGCAGAATGACATTGGGACGCAGCCGCGACAGCAGTTGGAATGGCCTCACATCAGCTGCCGTTGGGGGTGAGCGGAAACGAACGACAGGTTTGGGTCAGAAGCCGACATTGCCTGTGGCCCCTTCGCGGCCATCGGCAACCGCCTGCTATTGAGTTCTGCCCCTGAAACATGATTTCGATCCATCGGGAGGGCGGGACTCCAGAGCAATTCCAGGAAAAGTGTGAAGCGCGGTTTCCGTCCGCAATTGCGTGAAAACAAAGAGATGGAGTGGCTCGCCGTTTCCGTGAAACGGTGAACCGCCCTAGTCTTCCCTGATCGCGTAGCCCGCACCGCGGATGGTGCGGATGACGTCGGGCATGCGGCCATTGTTGACCGCCTTGCGCAGGCGTCCGACATGCACGTCCACCGTGCGCTCGTCGATATAGATCGTCTCGCCCCAGACATTGTCGAGCAGCTGGCTGCGCGAGAACACGCGGCCGGGATGCCGCATCATGAATTCGAGCAGCCGGAACTCGGTCGGGCCGAGCCTGATCTCGCTCTTCTTGCGGTAGACGCGGTGCGATTCACGGTCGAGCACGATGTCGCCGACCTTGAGCACGCTGGACAGCACCTCCGGCTTGGCGCGGCGCAGCAGCGCCTTGATCCTGGCCATGAATTCCGGCGTCGAGAACGGCTTGACCAGATAATCGTCGGCGCCCGTCGAGAGGCCGCGCACTCTGTCGCTCTCCTCGCCGCGCGCGGTCAGCATGATGATCGGCAGCCGTTCGGTCTCTGGCCGCATCCTCAGGCGCCGGCAGAGCTCGATGCCGGAAACCGCCGGCACCATCCAGTCGAGCACGAGCAGGTCGGGCACGTTTTCCTGCAGGCGGATCTCGGCCTCGTCGCCGCGTGTCACCACCTCGACCTGATAGCCTTCGGATTCGAGGTTGTAGCGGAGCAGCACCCCCAGCGGCTCCTCGTCCTCCACCACCATGATGCGTGGCGCGATCATTCAGCAGGTACCTTCGTTGTCAGGCCGCCGGCGCCGGCATCGCCGTCTCGTCCTGCTTCGGACGGTTCGCGGGCAATTGCGTGCCGGTCAGCACATAGTAGGCGTTCTCGGCGATGTTGGTCACATGGTCGCCGATGCGCTCAAGATTCTTGGCGCAGAACAATAAATGCGTGCAGGCCGTGATGTTGCGCGGATCCTCCATCATGTAGGTCAGGAGCTCGCGGAAGACGGAGGTGTATTTGACGTCGACGCGCTCGTCGTCGTTCCTGAGCTTGGCAAGCGCCGTGGCGTCGCCCGCGGTGTACTCCTCGATCACGCCCTGGACCTGGATCAGCACCAGCTGCGCCATCGAGTCGATGGAGTGCGACAGGTCGCGCGGCGCGGCGCTGATGCCGACCGAGCCGACGCGCTTGGCGATGTTCTTGGCGAGGTCGCCGATGCGCTCGAGGTCGCCGGCCATGCGGATCGCGCCGACCACGCTGCGCAGGTCGTCGGCCATGGGTTGCCGTTTGGCGATGAGCGTGATGGCGCGGTCGTCGAGCTCGCGCTGGCGCGCATCCATGATGGCGTCGTCGGAGACGACGCGCTGCGCCATCGCGTTGTCGGAATTGAGCAGAGCCTTGGTCGAAGCGCCGACCATGGAGCCGGCGAGATCGCCCATGTCGATGATGAGCTGGCTGATCTGCCTCAGATCCTCGTCGAAGGAAGCGACGGTGTGTTCGGCCATGATGGTATCCTCGTATGAACTCAGCCGAAGCGGCCGGTGATGTAGTCCTGCGTGCGCTTCTCGCGGGGCGAGGTGAAGATCTTCTCGGTCCGGTCGAACTCGACCAGCTCGCCGAGATACATGAACGCCGTCTGCCGCGACACGCGCGCCGCCTGCTGCATGTTGTGGGTGACGATCACGATCGTGTAGTCGGCCTGCAATTCGTCGATCAGTTCCTCGATCTTGGCCGTCGACAGCGGATCGAGCGCCGAGCACGGTTCGTCTAGCAGGATGACTTCCGGCTTCACCGCCACAGTGCGGGCGATGCAAAGCCGCTGCTGCTGACCGCCGGAAAGGCTCTGGCCGCTGGCGTTGAGCTTGTCCTTGACCTCGCTCCACAGCGCCGCGCGCTTCAGTGCCTGCTCGACGCGGTTGTCCATCTCGGTCTTGCTGATCTTCTCATACAGCCTGACGCCGAAGGCGATGTTCTCGTAAATCGACATCGGGAACGGCGTCGGCTTCTGGAACACCATGCCGATCTTGGTCCTGAGCAGGTTGAGGTCCTGCGAACGGTCGAGGATGTTCTTGCCGTCGAGCAGCACCTGGCCTTCGGCGTTCTGCTTCGGATAGAGCTCGTAGATGCGGTTCAGCACGCGCAGCAGCGTCGACTTCCCGCAACCCGACGGGCCGATGAAGGCGGTGACGCTGCGTTCGGGCAAGGACAGGTTGATGTCCTTCAGCGCCTTCGACTGGCCATAGTAGAAGTTGAGGTTCTTGACCTCGATCTTGGCCTTCTCGACGACGGTGTCGGCTACGTTCAGGTCGGTGGACAACATCGGTTTCATCTGTCCTCTCTGCGTCCGGTAAGGCTGCGGGCGAAGATGCTCAGCCCGAGAACCGTCAGGGTGATTATGAGTGCGCCCGTCCAGGCCAGTTGCTGCCACTCCTCATAGGGGCTCAGCGCGAACTGGAAGATGGTCACCGGCAGGCTGGCCATCGGCGCATTGAGATTGCTCGACCAGAACTGGTTGTTGAGCGCGGTGAAGAGCAGCGGCGCCGTCTCGCCGGAAATGCGGGCGATCGCCAGCAGGATGCCGGTGACGATGCCGGAAAGCGCCGCGCGATAGGCGACCGAGCGGATCACCACCCAGCGCGGCGCGCCGATGGCAGTGCCGGCTTCGCGCAGAGCGTTGGGCACAAGGTTGAGCATGTCCTCGGTGGTGCGCACCACGACGGGGATC
>NZ_RZSC01000361.1:0-5820 GCF_003998155.1 Mesorhizobium sp. M1E.F.Ca.ET.063.01.1.1 | reverse complement strand
CGTCCCGACACATTACTCACAGGGACGGCTGCCAGCCTCGCGGGCTGGCGTTTTTTCGTAGCGCCCCTTCCGCGCGGCGCGCCTTTTGCGCGCGAAACGGCGGCGGACGCATTGAAAATCTCCGGTTTCGCAATCGGCCCGAGCCCGAAGAAGGGCGCGGCTGTCCTGACGATGGCATCGATGTCGGAGAGTTCGGCCACGAAGCCCAACGTCTCGCGCGCCAGGCCGGGGTCGGCGTAAAGCTCGGCCGGATCGCCCGGCCGGCGCGGCTTGTAGATGACCGGAACCGGCCGTGACGTGATGCGGCCGACAGCTTCGAGGATCTCCTTGATCGAAATGCCCCGGCCGGTGCCGAGATTGACGGCCAGGCTGGCGCCGCCGGCCTCCAGATGCATCAATGCCATGAGATGCGCGCGGGCGAGGTCGCTGACATGGATATAGTCGCGCACGCAGGTGCCGTCCGCAGTCTCGTAGTCGGTACCGAAGATCTCGATCGCCTCGATCATGCCGGACGCCGCCATCAGCACCCTTGGGATGAGATGGGTCTCGGGCGTGTGCCACTCGCCGAGCTCGCCTTCGGGGTCGGCGCCGCAAGCGTTGAAGTAGCGAAGGATCGCGTATTTCAGCCCATAGGCAGAGGCATAGTCCTTGATGATCTGTTCGCCCATCAGCTTGCTGCGGCCATAGGGGCTGATCGGCTTCTGCGACGCGGCCTCGCTGACCGGCAGCGCTTCCGGCACGCCGTAGGTCGCGCAGCTCGATGAGAAAATGACCTTGTCGATGCCGTTTGCCCGCGCCGCATCCAGCACCGCGATCGTGCCGCCGACATTGGTCGCGTAGTAATCCGCCGGCTCGCTGACCGACTCGCCGACATAGGCAAGGGCGGCAAAATGGATGATCGCCTGCGGCCTGTGGGCTTCGATTGCCCGCTGCAGTGAATTGCGGCCGCGTATGTCGCCGACGACCAGTGGACCCCAGGCGACGGCCGTCTGGTTGCCACGGCTTAAGTTGTCGTAGACCACCGGCAGGTAGCCCGCGGCCGACAGCAGCTTGCAAGTTTGGCTGCCGATGAAGCCGGCGCCACCCGTCACCAGAACGGGGCGGCGGGTCGTCATGCCGTCGCCTCCCTGACGGAAGACGCGTGGACTCTGCGCGGGGCGACAGGCCGGCGGCGGCCCAGCAGGGTGTCGAAATACGCCGTGGTATGGGCAAGGCCTTCGCTCAAGGCGACCTTAGGCTCCCAGCCGAGATGCTGTCTGGCGAATGAAATGTCGGGCTTGCGCTGCCTGGGGTCGTCGACGGGCAGCGGCCGGTGCACGATGCGCGAGCGCGAATTCGTATAGTCGATGACCAGCTCGGCCAATTCCATGATGGTAAACTCGACCGGGTTGCCGAGATTGACCGGGTGCAGCGGCGCCACCGGGGCATTCATCAGGCGCAAGAAGCCCTCGACCAGGTCGTCGACGAAGCAGAAGGAGCGCGTCTGCGTGCCGCTGCCATAAACGGTGATATCGTCGCCGCGCAGCGCCTGGACGATGAAGTTCGACACCACGCGGCCGTCATCGGGCTGCATGCGCGGACCATAGGTGTTGAAGATGCGCGCGACGCGGACATCGATGCCGTATGTCCTCGAATAGTCGAAGAACAGCGTCTCGGCCGAACGCTTGCCCTCGTCATAGCAGGAGCGTGGGCCGTGCGTGTTGACGTTGCCGAAATAGCCTTCCGGTTGCGGATGCACCTGCGGATCGCCATAGACTTCGGAGGTGGAAGCCTGGAAGATCTTGGCCTTGTGGCGCCTGGCAAGTTCCAAAAGGTTGATCGAGCCGAGCACGCTGGTCTTGAACGTATGGATCGGATCGGCCTGATAGTGCGGCGGGGAAGCGGGGCAGGCGAGATTGTAGATCTCGTCGACGGCGAAGTCCGCCGGCAACGCGTCGACGATATCGTGCTTGATGCAGGTAAAGGAAGCATCGTGCGCCATGCCAGCGAGATTGTGTCTTTTGCCGGTATGGAAATTGTCCAGCGCGATGACCTCATAACCGTCGAAGAGCAGCCTCTCGCACAAATGCGAGCCTAGAAATCCCGCTCCGCCGGCGACCAGCGCGCGACCGCGATCGGCACGCCTCCGTCCCGAATTGTTGTCTAGATTTAGAACCTTGATGACCCTGCCCATGGCGCCCTCATACCGCACACATTCCCCGTCCGGGCCGGGGCAACGGCGTTGCCCGACCAGGCCAAATCACGGCGATCCCTCCGCATGTGCGGAATCGCCACAACTGATGTGTTTTTTCTGAGTTCGCGGGGTCGTTGCCGTACGGCTATTTGCTGCCGCTTAGCGTCCCTTTGCCCCTAAAGTCGCGATCCACGATTATGGTTGCCACCACCGCGGACTGCTCGCCCAAATTGCACACCCAACGCATACAAAGATATACCTGCGCGCGATGTAGTCAACTAAATTAGAGTTCTATTAACCCCACACGTTTGTGATTGGTTAATCATCAGCCGGCCGCTGTGTGGTTGTCCGCCGGTTCGAAGCGGCTCGGCCTTGCCGGTTTTCGCGTGGTAATGAGCCAAGTGACTGCGGAGCCGGCAAAAGCTCGTCGAACGGCAGCAGCGAAAGCCTCAAGGTGAGCGCCCGGAAACGCGATCCGTTCTAGTCTTTCAGGTTCGGAAGTTGCTTTATGTTGCTCTTCGATCTTCCGATTCTCCGAAGAACAAGCCCGTGAAGAGGAGGAGTTCAGTCGCAAATAGGCACGCGCCTCCAGGACAGCGGAATCCAGGCGCCGCGGCGAGGAAGGACGGACGGCGCCGCTGCAGCTCGAGCATTCCGATGTGGTTTCACGCTCCTCGCAAGGGCGCCACCACTTGGAAGTGCAGAGAAAAGAAAAGCGATTTCAGCAATACAGGATGATGGCCGGATCTCCGGAAACGCTCGGTCGGCCCGCTGAGCGGCGGCATCGCGGCCGTCGCAAGACGACCGCAGGCGTTTCAGCAACGGACGCGGCCTGCGATTTCGCGGGCCACGTCCTTGCGTTGGTGGCTCCGGCATCACTCCCCGCCCATATCCTTCTTGAACTGGGCGAGATCGACCTGCATGCCGTTGAAGATGGTGCTCCAGTGGCGGGTCAAGGCGGCCATGGCGACGGCCTCCTGGATCTCTTCGTCGGTGGCGCCGGCGCGTTTGGCATTCTCGGTGTCCGACCAGACGCAATAGCTGCAGGGGATTTGTGCCGCGACCGCCAGCGAGATCAGCGACTTCACCTTCGGCGGCAGTGCCGTCTTGTCGCTGAGCTCGATGGCCTTGACCTCCGCCCATGCGCCGGGCAGACCGGCCTTCGGGAACTGCTTCACGAACCCGGGTACGCCGCCCATCGTCGACTGGATGTCCTTGATGGTGGCATCGTAGTCGTCGGCGCTCGCCGGCGCCGAGGTCAGCATGGCCGCGAGTGTGCCGGCGGCGGCGATGAGGCAAGCGGAACGAAGGCAGGAATGCACATTTGAGACGATGCGAAGGACGGACATGGTTTTCTCCTCTGGTCTTTGTTAGCCTTACGGTGTAAGGTATTTGGAACGTGAACCTTACAGTGTAAGTTGTCAAGCGACGCCATGGACTCATCGATCAAAAAAAAGCGAACCCGCGGCCGGCTGTCCCGCGAGATGATCGAGGACGCCGCATTCGACGTGATCGAGAGGGAAGGGCTCTCCGGCTTTTCGATGCGCAAGCTCGCCGCTGCGCTCGGCTGCGAGGCGATGAGCATCTACCATCACTTCCCCTCGCAGGCGCATCTCTACGAGGCGCTGGTCGACCGGCAGATGAGCCGGCTTGTGATCCCCGATGACGGCCTGCCCTGGCGCGAGCGGGCCCGTATCGGCATGCAGGAATTCCGCCGCGTCGCGACCGAGCATCCGGCCTTCGCGCCGTTCATCGTCGTCTACCGCATGAACTCGCCGCCCTGTCTTGCCAAGCTCAACGCCATCATTGGCCTGTTCGAGGACGGCGGCTTCGGGGTCGAGCTCAGCGCCCGCCTGTTCCGCGCCGCCGGCTACTATCTGATGGGCGCCATCCTCGACGAGACCGCCGGCTACGCCAAGGGGCCATCGGCGGTCACCACGGTCAGCGACGAAGAATTGGCGCGCGATTACCCAAGTGTCGTGGCGGCTGGCGCCTATTTCGGCACGAGCGGTTTCGACAAGACTTTCGAGCTTGGCCTGGAGATGTTTCTGGACGAGATGGAGCGGATTCGCGACGCTGCCCGGGGCGAGGCCGCCAAAAGTGGCGATCGCGCCCGGAAAAAATCGTAACCAGGGTTCTCAATGCGCTTCCTATCGGTTCTCGTCCTCATCGCCGGCGCCGCAATCGGCGTCTTCTATCCCTGGGCGATGAGCAATTTCTCCGGCCATGCGATCGGCACTTACAGGGTCTACGAGGGCGGCCGCTTCCGGTCGGCGACCGTACGGCTGGCGGCAAGCGATGCGCCCGTGCGGGTGCTGGTCGACCTTACCGCGCGGGCCGAGCGCGTCGCCTCGCAGCAGCGCACCGTGCTGACGCTGACCGCGGCAAGCGGCGGCCGCACGGCGCTTGCCTCGACATTGTCCTTCAACCGCACCGACAATCCGCGCCAGGTGAGCCCGCAACTGCCCGACAAGATCTTTCGCGACGAGGCCGGCGTAATCGAGACGGTCGCACCGGGCGCCTATGTCTTCACCGTCGGTCCAGGCGATGCCGACGGCATCGACATGCGTGCCGTCGATCTGATCCTGCGCGCAGGCACCGGCTCGATCGACGAGAGGGCGTGGCCGGTCGGCTACGCGCTGATGGGCATCGGCCTGGCCGGGCTGGTGCTGTCGCTGGTCTTTGGGCGTCGCAACAAACCGCCGCAGAACCCGAACTCGCAGCCGCCACCACCGCGCTGGGGCCGCGGCGGTTCGCCGAGATGAGGACGGCATGAACTACCGCCACGCCTATCACGCCGGCAATTTCGCCGATGTCGTCAAGCACGCCGTGCTCAGCCGCCTGGTCGAGTATCTGAAGCAGAAGGACAAGGCCTTCCGTGTCATCGACACCCATGCCGGCATCGGCCGCTACGACCTCGCTTCTGTCGAGGCCGGCAAGACCGGCGAATGGCAGGGCGGCGTCGGCCGGCTGTTCGAGGCCACGCTCGAGCCTCGGGCGGCAGCGCTCCTTCAGCCCTATCTGGAAGCGGTGCGCGCGGAAAATCCCGGCGGCGGCCTTGGCCGCTATCCCGGCTCGCCGCTGATCGTGCGCCACCTCCTGCGCAGCCAGGACCGGCTGACCGCGATCGAGCTCCACCCTCAGGATGCGGCGCGATTGAAATCCGTCTTTGCCGGTGACTTCCAGACGAGGGTGATCGTGCTCGACGGCTGGCTGGCGCTCGGCGCGCATCTGCCGCCGAAGGAGAAGCGCGGCCTGGTCCTCGTCGATCCGCCCTTCGAGGAAGAGGGCGAGTTCCAGCGCCTCGTCGAGAACCTGCGCCGCGCGCACCGGCGCTGGCCGGGGGGCATCTACGCGCTCTGGTACCCGATCAAGGACCGCAAGGCGGTCGCCGCCTTCCGCGCGGCGCTGCAGGAGACCGGCATTCCGAAACTGCTCGACATCGGCTTCGAGATCCGGCCGGCCTCGAACGAACCCAGCCTCGACGGCAGCGGCCTGGTGGTCGTCAATCCGCCCTTCACGCTGGAGGGCGAATTGCGGGTGCTGCTGCCGGCCCTGCACAAGGTGCTGGCCGTCGAGCAGCCGTCGCGTTGGACGATCGAGTGGCTGGCCGGCGAGTAAGCTCGCGCGAAGATTGAGCTATGTCA
>NZ_RZSC01000360.1:0-5826 GCF_003998155.1 Mesorhizobium sp. M1E.F.Ca.ET.063.01.1.1 | reverse complement strand
ATCCAGCCTGATGGCGGTGGACCGGACGTGTTCGTGCACATTTCTGCAGTGGAGCGCGCGGGTCTCTCGACGCTCGCTGATGGCCAAAAGGTCAACTATGAAATCGAGCAGGACCGCCGCACCGGGAAATCCTCGGCCGGCAATCTCAGCAAAGCAAGCTGACTGCCGCTGGCGTGCCCAAGAGCAGGCCGATGGCGACGCATATACCGGCCGCCGCAGATGAAATCGAGCGTGGCGCAACCGGGGTGAATTAGAACGTCTCAGCGAAGGCGGGGTTCTCCCGCCTTTCGCGTTCCGGAGCCCGACAACGTTCAGGCCGCGCCGTTGTTGCGGGCCCTCTTTACAAGCGCGGCTTGTTCGGCTTGGTCTTTCTACCCAGACCCATGGTCTTGGCCAAAGCTGAGCGCGCTGCGGCATAGTTGGGCGCAACCATCGGATAGTCCGCCGGCAGCCCCCACTTGGCGCGGTATTCGTCGGGCGTCAGACCATAGTGGGTAGAAAGATGCCGCTTCAGCGACTTGAACTTTTTTCCGTCCTCCAAGCTGATGATGTAGTCGGGCGTGACCGACTTTCTGACCGGGACTGCAGGCTTGAGCTCCTCAGGCTTGGCGGCCGCTCCACCGATCGTGCCCTTCAACGCAGCATGCACTTGGTCGATCAGGGCCGGAAGTTCGCCCACGGGTACTGGATTGTTTGAAACGTACGCAGACACGACGTCGGCGGTAAGCTCGATGAGAGCGTCGGTATTGTTCTCGGCTTCTTCTGTCACGGAATGCTCCTAGTTTGATCGTGGACGAAATTTGGCTTCACTAATGATGGCAGGAATAGAACGCAATGAAAGTTGCAGCAGGCGTTCCTCCAAAGAGCGCGGCCCCAGGCAACACACGATTGTGGTAACGGCGAGAAAAACGAGGCCTGCATTGATGCCCCGCTTAAAAATGCATGGCATCCCGTTCGGGTGCGTTGATGATGAACAATTCTAATCCAATCTTAACCATCAGATGCGACCTTCACGGAGCGGATAAGTGCTGCGTACCGACATCCAAGCCCACTCGGCCACAGCCGGGTGGGCTTTCGCCTCTTCTTCGCGTGTCGTTGCATGCGGGCGCCGTCGGCCAGACCGCTGCATTAAGCGGTCATGCGGCGGGCAGCGGCGGCATTTCTCCCTCCGCCGTCCTCCATTGCCAGGCATCGATGTCGGGTCGCGAGGCGATCAACTCCTCAAGCGCATCCATGTAGGACGGTTCGGAAGTTGGCGGGACGATGTAAAGCGCGGTCGGCCGCGCCTGCCCATGCAACAAGGCGGCCGCTGCCGGCCGATCCGCCGGCAAATTGTAGCGCAGGCCCTTTATGCTGCGCGTGTTCACGCTGGCCAGTGCATCGACCAGCTTCTTTTCGTAGGCGGACTCGTAAGGCACCCAGTTTTCCGCCACCGCCATCAGCGCCAGTTCCTCGATGACGGCGAGCCCGGTCGCGGTGAGCGCAAATGTGGCGATCGCGATCAGGTGGGACGCCTCATCAGCGTCCCACAGCATGAGCTCGGTCTCGAAGCGAGACTGAAGCCGGCGATAAAGCCCATCGTCGACCAGGAATACGAACCCCGGCATGTGCTTGATGATCAGCTTGTGGCCGCTACGCGCCGGCACGAACTCCTTGACCTCGCCAACCAGGATCATCAGCCGCCTCGGACCTGTCGCCGGCGGCAGGGCAGGCGCGAGCGCCAAGACACGTCGCTGCTCGATCCCGGTCTTGTCGGCGGACCGGAATGGCTCCGGCACGAACAGGATCTCACTCAACATGCCGCCCTTCGCCGTCATCTGGCGGGCGGCCTCAATCAGGTGCCAACGGATGTTCCACCAATGGCGCTTGCCGGTCCAGCGTGACGTCCACGCCGTCAATTCGGCTTCGTGCCAAAGATAGTGAAGCAGGCTGCGCAAGGACAATTTCCTCGCGTCGCCGACTACGCTGTCGGAGTTGCCGGCAGCGGCCACAGGTCTGGCCCGGCTGCCGACCTTCGACAGGCTGAAATCCAGCTTGAGCGACGCCAACCCACTCTCGGGATCGACCTGGATTGCGCTGCCCATCAGCATCCCGAGACCTGATAGCTCGTCTGGCGGATCGTAGGACGAACAGGACGGATCATGCCCGCCGCCTGAGGAGGGCATACGCTTGACGATGTACTGGTCGCCGACCCGGGCAATATACATCGCCGCACCCGGCTCCCTGCACGAGCAAAGTGGCCGAATCTTGCGCTGGTAGGCATCCACAAGCACCGCCTGCAGGTTGGATGCCGCTTCCTCAATAACCTGATCAGCAATTCTGAAGCGTCGCATCGCCTCCATCGCTCCGGACGCCGCCGCATCCCCTGGACGTGCATTGAGTCATGGTTTCGCCAGCATGGCAACCGGGATTGTTGTCGCCGGGAGGTCAATGAGCCCCTTGAGGGCGTCCGACCGATCCTCAGTGGTGACCAGGTGAGGTCGGTGTCTTCCTGGCCCCCCGCCTCCGCTGAAAACCGATCTTCGACCGGTTTTCACCATTCGGATGTGCACGCGAACGCGGCGCTCCGGCTGGCTACGCTGGTGCCGGCAGAGGGAGAGGGTGGAGCGGAATGCGGGGCGGCGGATGAAGGCCTGGAGAGTGGCTCCTGGCGTCCGCCGCGGAGCGAGTGCTATGACCCAGATGGAAATTCAGGTGCCCAACCGGATCGGAACCAATGGTTACAAGGTGGATCTCAGCCGCGGCGAGCGCATTGGCCGCGTCTCGTCCGAGTGGTTCAACCGCCCGCCGGACGAGCGCTATCTTTCGCTGGCCGATCTCAACAATTCGGTGAAGCGGCGATCCGAGCGCAGCCGTACGCGCATCGTCGAAAGCGAGGCAATCCGCGTTGAGGCCAGCCGCGACAATCCAGAGCGGCTGACGCTCATGCTGCCCGGCGCCGGGGCACCAGTCGCCCCGACCCACTGGAGCTTCGGGCAGCTCGCCAGCCTGGTCGGCGCGCCGGCGAATTACCTGCGCCAGCTTCCCGCGCCGCTCGCCGCAATCAACCTGCAATTCGGCCTGACCTCGCACAGGGCAGAACAGGTCAAGACGCTCGAGATCGACAGAGACCGCGTCGAACTGCGCGCGGTCACCGGGCCCGACTATGGCCGTATATTCGATAGCTATCTTGTCGAGGCCGTCCGCAAGATCGCCGGCGACGGCACAGGTGACACACGCTGGAAAGTGCCGGGCGTACTCGACTGGTCGAGCGGCGTCTACAATCCCAATGTCGACGTCTCGAAGGACACGACGACGCTCTATGCCTCCGATCGCGACGTGTTCATCTTTCTGGTCGACGATCTCAACCCGATTGAGGCCGGCAAGCTGCCGAATGGCGAGCCGGATCTTTATTTCAGGGGGTTCTACTGCTGGAACTCGGAAGTCGGGGCGAGATCCCTCGGCATCGCCAGCTTCTACCTGCGCGCGGTATGTCAAAACAGGAATTTGTGGGGCGTTGAGGATTTCGAGGAAATCACCATCCGGCATAGCAAATTCGCCCCGCAGCGCTTCGCCCGCGAGGCGGAGCCGGCGCTGATCCAGTTCGCCGAATCCTCGCCCATGCCCTTCGTCAACGGCATCAAGGCCGCGCGGGAGCGGATCGTCGCCCGCGATGATGAGGGCCGCGCGGAGTTTCTGCGCAAGCGCGGCTTCTCCAGGGCCGAGACGACCAGGATCATCGACACGGTGCTGCTCGAGGAAGGCCGGCCGCCTGAGAGTATCTTTGATTTCGTCCAGGGCATCACCCGCATCGCGCGCGACAAACAGCACCAGGATGTACGGCTCGACATGGAGGGCAAGGCGAAGAAGCTTCTCGATCGGTCTTCGTGACTGCGCTGCTGGCACAACGCCTCGGCGCAAAGACGCCCTTTCGTCACCGGTATCCGGCGTCGCAGTCTGAAGCGGCGGACCTTTCGTTTGCCGCCAGCGGCGGACGAGAGACAGAGGGGGGAGGGGAGGTTTCTGACGGGCTAGGAGGTTCGGGGAGAGGCCCCGGGCCGCCCGTCATGGAGACCCTGACAATGGCAAAGGCCAACCAGAAGATCGCTATGAATGCCGCGGAAAACATTGGCTATGACAAGCTCGTGTTGTCGCAGATGAACGTTCGCCGCGTGAAGGACGGCGTGTCGATCGAGCAGCTTGCCGACGACATTGCGCGGCGAAAGCTCCTTCAGAGCCTGAATGTGCGACCCGTGCTTGCCGAAGACGGCCAGGAGACTGGCACGTTTGAGGTGCCCGCCGGCGGGCGTCGTTATCTGGCGCTCGGCATGCTCATCAAGCAGAAGCGGCTGGCTAAGGACGAGCCCATCCCCTGCATCGTCAATCGCGGGGCCACCACCTCGGCGGAAGAAGATTCGCTCGCTGAGAACATCCATCGCGAAAACCTCCATCCGCTCGACCAGTTCCGGGCATTCAAGACCCTTAGCGACCAGGGCCTCGACGTCGAAGAGATCGCCGCCCGGTTCTTCGTGTCGGCAGCCACGGTGAAGCAGCGTCTGAAGCTCGCGTCAGTGTCGCCAAAGCTGCTCGAACTCTACGAGAAGGACGAGATCCGGCTCGATCAGCTCATGGCGTTTTCGATCACCGACGATCAAGTGCGCCAGGAACAGGTGTGGGAGCGTGTTTCGACCTCCCATATGCAGGAGCCCTACTACATCAAGCGTCTGCTGACGGAGACCACCGTCCGTGCCGATGACCGCCGCGCCGTCTATGTCGGCGCGCAAGCCTACGAGGCGGCCGGCGGCATCGTGCTGCGTGACCTGTTCGAGCAGGATGGCGGCGGCTGGTTCCAGGACGCCGCACTTCTCGAGCAGCTCGTCTTCGACAAGCTGAAGGTGGATGCGGAGGCGATCCGCACCGAAGGCTGGAAGTGGGTCGAGCCGGCGATCAGCTTCCCTTACGGCCACACTTCCGGCATGCGGCGCATCTATGCCGAACCGCGGGAACTGAGCGCCGAAGAGATCGCGCGTTACGCCGCGATCAAGGCCGAGTACGAAAAGCTCGATTCAGGATACGCCGCAGCCGACGAGGCCGACGAAGCGGTCGAGGCAAAGCTCGACCGGCTCGGGGCTGAACTCGACGCCCTGGATGATCGTCCGCGCCTCTACGATCCCGCGCAGAAGCCGATCGCGGGCGTCTTCGTGACGCTCGCGGCCGATGGGCAGCTTCAGGTCGAGCCCGGTTTCGTTCGCCCTGAGGACGAGCCGCGCGCCGAGGCCGGCAATGGCATCGATGGTGGGGAGGGCGAGAAGGGCGATGCGCCCTGTTCGGCTGACGGCGTCGCCAACTGGGTTGTCGTCGGCCAACCCGTGAACGGGGCACCCGATCCAAATGAGGAAGTCGAGGACGACGGCATCAAGCCGTTGCCCGAACGCCTCGTCTTCGACTTGACAGCGCAGCGCACGCTGGCACTGCGCAACGCGCTCGCGAGCGACGTCGACATCGCCTTTCTCGCGGTCCTTCATGCGCTCACGCTGCAGGCCTTCTATCGCTTTGCTCAGGACACCTGCCTTGAGATCAGCATGAGGAGCAACAGCTTCGGCCAAGTTCAGGACCTGGGCGAGACGCCCTGGGCAAAGGAGATCGCGGAACGCCATGAGGGCTGGGATCGTGATCTCCCGCAAAGCGAAGGCGATCTCTGGGATTTTCTCCTTGGTCTCGATGAGGCAAGCCGCAAGGCGCTCTTTGCGCACTGCGCCGCGCTCTCGCTAAATGCCGTCGTCGAGCCCTGGAACAGGCGCCCGGGAGCACTGGCGCATACCGATGTTCTTGCCCGCGCTCTCCAGT
>NZ_RZSC01000035.1:0-19902 GCF_003998155.1 Mesorhizobium sp. M1E.F.Ca.ET.063.01.1.1 | reverse complement strand
CCCATGGACAGCCCCTTGACCAGATAGAAGCCGAAGATCGCCGCCATCAGGAACGACCCGAGCGCCGGGACGATCTTTCCCGTGGCGCTGTTGCGGATTTCGAGCGGCGCGGCCATTTTTGCCCCGCTCACCGTTCCGATTTCATGAGCGTCCAGATCCAGCCGATGAAGGTGAGGACCACGAACGGATAGCCGGCGGCGGGCAGCGGCGAGGAGGTGGGCAGCAACGGCGCGCCCCACAGGATCATCGCCGCCGAGACGACGAAGAGCAGGGCCGACACGAAAGCGGTGAGCCGCATCCAGAGCGCGAAGGTGTTTTTCGCGCTGACCATGGCGAGCCCCGCCGCCCAGAGCGCAATGCCGCCGACATAGGAAGGCACGCTCGCCTGCAGGCCCGCCGCATTGCCGGCCAGAAGCAGGCTTTCGCCGGCCAGGAAGGTGAGGAAGCCGGCCGCGACAAGATCATTGCCCAGCCGCTGGTATTTCATCGTCAGCAGCGCGGCCGCGACGACGACGCCCACGCCGTCGATGGTCCAGAGCGTTTCGCGCAGCGCATCGCTCACAACGAAAGTGCCCGCCATGCCCAGCGCGCCGCCCACGGCGAGGCCGATCGCGGCGACGGTGTCCGAAGTGGAGCGCATGTGATGTCTCCCAAGCCGGGGAGAGGATACAACGAGGTGGGACGGCCCAAAAGGCCAAACAGGATAGATGTCAACTGTGGTAAGAGACCGCCCGAAGGCGGACGCTGCGGGACAGCCGAGAGGGGATTTGCGAACCCAGCAGCTTTAGGCTCGCCCGCCGGCTTTCTCATACGCGTTTGTTAGTTGACGCGCCAGCATCCCGGACAGCAATTCCTCCATACGAGAAAGATCAATACGTCCTTCCTTAGAGGCAGCATCCGCTGCGTCCAAAGCGTCGAAGTATGGATTTCTATTCTCTACGATCTGTTCTGGGATAGTTGGCGTTCCTGGGAACACGCTCTCCGCTTTGATACATAATACTACGTAAGACAATATGCGCGACGTCCGGCCGTTTCCATCCGCAAAAGGGTGTACCCAATTAAGCCGCCACATTATATAGGCAGCCAGATGGATAGCTGTTGCTTTCTCCCAATTGTCGTTGACGTAGTCACAGAGATCTTCAATCAATTCTGGAACGAGATGTGCTTCGGCCGGCTTGTGCTTACTTCCGACTATCTCCACGCCTGCGGGCCGAAAATTACCCGCGTACGCGCTGATTCCCGCTAAGGCCTCTCGCTGTAGAGCAAGTATCAAGGACGGCCTAAGCTTGAAGTTGCCGCGCTCCAACGCCTGATGAACGGTCTGAATACCATAGTCATACTGCTTCAGGCCGTTCCTGGCCTCTGCCTCTGCCTTAAGCTCCGGATCTGATATCAGATCAGCTTCAAATGCCCTGCTATGGCGTTGAGCGGAATCGGTCACTACAAATAGCCTTTGGACGCTAACTACCTTTTGACATTCTTGCTCAAAAGCTCAGCCTGCTTATCGATCATCTCACGAGTTATCCTCTCGTTTTCGAACTTGGTGTTCCCATAAGCAAAGCTTCGGCGTTGCTGTTCCTTGTCGATCTTTGACTGATCAAGCGTTTTGGTGGCTTCAATCAGTTTTTTCAGTGCTTCAGTCATAGATACCTCCTGCGCTTATCGCCCAACTGGCAAACGCAAATCACTCTGGCAAGCATGCGCGATGCCCGCCGGATTTGCCAATGAATTTGTTATGAAAGCCGTCACGCGTCTCGCGCTGCGAGACAACTCATTCCACAAGCCTGGCCACTAGCAACTGGGAGAGGCCTTACCTCTCAATCAAACAGTGGCAGTTCCGCGTCTCGAAGTGGTCTAATCCGTTTCACTTTCAGATCGCGCTTTTCGATCTCATCCATCGCGGACGCCACCATACCGAGTTGATCTCTAAGGCGTTCCTCTGACCACATGTCCAAACTCGCTGAAGAATACGTCTTACGATTTCGCGAGCCACCCTCTTCGCCCGACGAGCAGTCGACGTATTCGACGTCGCAGGTTTCGCCATAGAACTCTTGCTCTAGGAGGAACTTCCTGTGCACCGTAAGCATGCCACAGTAAACATCTTCCGAAAGCACAAAGGACTTTCTGTACTGAAGAAAATAGAGTTTAACGACGCCGCCCTCAGTGAAAAAGAACGGTATTCTATACGTCGCGAACCGATCCCGAGCGAAAGGAAAGCGGCGACCGTTTAGATCGAAAACTTGAGTCTTACGGCCGAACGCCAAGGGGCTTGCAAGAGCGATAACATCCTGATTGGCCTTGTAACCGACACGCTCTTGGACGGAGAGCGGCGCCGCTAAAAGTTGATCTATCTGATGAAGCCCTTTGTATGCTTTCCGCACGGCCTTCACAGCGCGCAAATAGTTGAATTTGCCGCCATCTACCGGGTTGTAAAACTCTAGCAGCGACCGCATTGCGGTCTGTACGTTCGTAGTGTCGGCTCGCAGGATTTCGACAAGCGGGGGATTGGTAAGAGGAATCACGTGTTCGCTCCTTGTTCACCCGAACGATAGAGCCTTCCTCCGGTTTTTTCAAACCATTCGAGGATGAGCTCGTCAGGGATCAACATCCCCGGAACAGCGTTTTTTTCAGCGGTGTTCCAGATGATATCCCAAGGCGTGCCCTTTTCGTGTGTCAAATCCGAGAGCTTGTACGGATGGAACTCCGAATAGTAGGCAAATACGTTTTGCAGAAATACGAGACGTTCTCCCCCAATTGCGGCTTGGGCGTCAACAAACGCACCAGTTGAAACATCTAACTTCTGCAAGCGCTCCGTGATTGGTCCGGCACCAAAGCGCTTCACTTGATCATAGACAACTCTATTTACCGGGCCGTGCTTCCAAGCCTCAAATTTCTGACCTATTAACGGCTCTTTATATTTCGCGAGATGCCACGCGTGCGCAAAATAGAGAATTTTCAGTAGCGCCATAGAGGTCAGTCGATGGCCTTTGGCATCGGCCATATCAAGGAACAGGTTGGAAATTTCCCGGGCGTCGTAACTCATTTCATTGAGAACATATCAGGAACATCCATACTTCTCAATCACCCATCTTCAGCGCCTGAATAAACGCCTCCTGCGGGATATCGACCTTGCCGAACTGGCGCATCCGCTTCTTGCCCTCTTTCTGCTTGTCGAGCAGCTTGCGCTTGCGGGTGACGTCGCCGCCGTAGCATTTGGCGGTGACGTCCTTCCTGAGCGCCGAGACGGTCTCGCGGGCGATGATGCGGCCGCCTATCGCCGCCTGGATCGGGATCTTGAACAGGTGCTGCGGGATCAGCTCCTTCAGCTTCTCGCACATGGCGCGGCCGCGCTTTTCGGCGGCCGAGCGGTGCACCAGCATGGACAAAGCGTCGACCGGCTCGTCATTGACCAGGATCGACATCTTCACCAGGTCGCCCTCGCGGTAGTTCGTCAGGTGATAGTCGAAGGAGGCGTAGCCCTTGGAGATCGACTTCAGGCGATCGTAGAAATCGAAGACGACCTCGTTGAGCGGCAGGTCGTAGGTCAGCATGGCGCGTTTTCCCACATAGGAGAGGTCGGCCTGGATGCCGCGCCTGTCCTGGCAGAGTTTCAGGATGCCGCCGAGATAGTCGTCCGGCGTGAGGATGGTGGCGCGGATCCACGGCTCCTCGATCGAGGCGATCTTGACCACGTCGGGCATGTCGGCCGGGTTGTGCAGTTCCTTGGTCGTGCCGTCGATGAGGTTCATGCGGTAGACGACGGAAGGCGCGGTGGCGATGAGGTCGAGGTTGAACTCGCGCTCCAGCCGCTCCTGGATGATCTCCAGATGCAGCAGGCCGAGGAAGCCGCAACGGAAGCCGAAGCCGAGCGCGGCGGAGGTCTCCATTTCGAAGGAGAAGGACGCGTCGTTGAGGCGCAGCTTGCCGACGGCGGCGCGCAGGTCCTCGAAATCGGCGGCGTCGACCGGGAACAGGCCGCAGAACACCACCGGCTGCGCCGGCTTGAAGCCGGGCAGCGCCTTTTGCGTCGGGCGGCGGTCCTCGGTGATGGTGTCGCCGACGCGGGTGTCGGCCACTTCCTTGATCGAGCCGGTGAAGAAGCCGAACTCGCCGGGGCCAAGCTCGTCGACATTGACGCGGGCCGGCTTGAACACGCCGGTGCGCTCGACGAGATATTTCGCGCCGGTGCCCATCATGCGGATGGTCTGGCCCTTCTTCATCACGCCGTCGATGATGCGCACCAGAACGATGACGCCGAGATAGGCGTCGTACCAGCTGTCGACCAGCATCGCCTTCAAGGGTGCTGCGATGTCGCCCTCGCGCGGCGGCGGGAGCTGGTGGACGATCGCCTCCAGCACGTCCGGCACGCCGAGGCCGGTCTTGGCCGAGATCAGCACCGCGTTGGAGGCGTCGAGGCCGATCACCTCCTCCACCTGCTCGCGGATGCGCTCGGGCTCGGCCGCCGGCAGGTCGACCTTGTTCAGCACCACGACGATCTCGTGGTTGTTGTCGATGGCCTGGTAGACATTGGCGAGCGTCTGCGCCTCGACGCCTTGGGAGGCGTCCACCACCAGCAGCGAGCCCTCGCAGGCGGCTAAAGAGCGCGACACCTCGTAGGCGAAGTCGACATGGCCGGGGGTGTCGATGAGGTTCAGGACATAGTCCTCGCCGTTCCTGGCTCGGTAGTTCAGCCTCACCGTCTGGGCCTTGATGGTGATGCCGCGCTCGCGCTCGATATCCATCGAGTCCAGCACCTGCTCCTTCATGTCGCGCTCCTCCAGCGCGCCGGTGAGCTGGATCAGCCGGTCGGCAAGCGTGGATTTGCCATGGTCGATATGGGCGACGATGGAGAAATTGCGGATGTGGTCGAGGGGCGTCGTCATGCGGCGCGCTTTAGCAGGGGCGGGGGTAGCGGGCAAGCCGGGCACCTTTCCTTCTCCCCTTGTAGGAGAAGGTGGATCGGCGCGTTGGCGCCGAGACGGATGAGGGGTGTCCCAGCGGAATGAGACGTCGGCATTCCCTGGAGCACCCCTCATCCGTCGCCTTCGGCGACACCTTCTCCCACAAGGGGAGAAGGGGAGGGCCGCGCCGCGCCGTACATTCAAAACCGCTTAAACAATTATGCACCCATTTAGGGCATAGCTCCGCCTTGGGTGGCTGCGCCACCGGTGTTGTTCGGGGGTTGGGGAATGTTCTCGTCGCCAAGAAATTTCGTTCGCTCGGAAAGCGGCTCGATGATGCCGATCATGATGATGATCACGATCCCATTGCTGCTGGCCGTCGGCTTTTCCGTCGACTACACCTCGGCGGTGACGACCAGGAGCAACATGCAGAACGCGCTGGACGCAGCGATCATCTCGATCACGACGCTGCCGACCACGACGTCGAAGGGCGACCGCCAGACGGCGCTGCAGCAGGCCTATGCGGCGAACAGCGGGCTTGGCACGGCGACGCTCACCGGTGTCGATATCGCCGCCGACGGCACGGCGACCTTCAGCGCCACGGCGGCCTATCCGATGCCGACCAATTTCATGCAGATCGCCCGGATCAACACGGTGGATGTCGGCGTCGGCTCCTCGGTGCGCAAGACGCCGGCGCTGGTGCAGTCCACCTTCAAGGTGACGAAAGTGTCCGGCTATTGGAACAAGACCATGACGCTCTACGGCACCAAGTTCGGCGAAACCACCCCCAAGCCGCTGATGACGATCACGTACACCTACAATGGCTATGGCGACCCGAAGGGCTACGGCACGACCACGGTGAGCACCATCAACGGCTCCACCAGCACGGTGGTCCAGCAGCAGGTTTGCACGACCAACACGGTCGGCAATTTCAACAACCTGGCCGCCGGCACGATCACCCAGACCGACAGCAGGGGAAAGAAGTACGCGACGACCTGCGCCGACACCTTCTACCCCGCCAACGGCTCCGGCGCGGTGATCGATGTCAGCCAGATGGACAAGCTTTATCTGGAGATGAAGGTACCTTCGGGCAATCCGACGACGCTGCGGTCGAACGATGCCACCACCTCGAACCGGCTCTATATCGGCACCAGCGCCACCAACATGCCCGAGGTCCCCACCGGGCAGGTCGTCGATATCTTCAGCGCCGTGCCCTGCGGCCAGGCCGGCTACCAGGCCTGGGAGGACGGCGGCAATCCGGTGCCGGCCGATGTCAGCAATGCCGACTTCTTCTACACCACCACCGGCAAGTGCGACTTCAACCAGAGGCAGTCGGAAACGGTGCTGACGCAGTAGGGCACCTCTCCTTCTCCCCTTGTGGGAGAAGGTGGATCGGCGCGAAGCGCCGAGACGGATGAGGGGTGTTGGACGGAGCGCAGTGGCTGGTTAATCTGGTACCATGCCGCATCGACCTGTCACACAGACCAAACGCAGCTTTGCCCGTTCGCTTCGGCGCGAAATGACGGAGGCGGAGAACAAGCTTTGGCAGGAATTGCGCGACCGCAGGCTCGATCGAATAAAGTTTCGACGCCAGGCGCCAATTGGGAAATACGTCGCCGATTTCGTTTGCCCCGAAGCACGCCTGATCATCGAGATCGATGGGAGCCAGCACGCGGATTCGGAGTCCGACCTAGCGCGCGGAGCTGAATTAAAGGCGAGAGGCTTTCGCGTCTTGCGCTTTTGGAACGACGATGTCCTGAAGGATCTGGACAGCGTCTGCGATACGATCATTGCGTATGTGAGGGATACCAGCCTGCAGCCGTGGCGGTGAGCTGGATAGGCGGCGTCGCCAAGCTGGAACACCCCTCATCCGTCTCGGCGCTCCGCGCCGATCCACCTTCTCCCACAAGGGGAGAAGGAAGAAGCGGCACCGCCCCAATCACAAACCGGTGAAGCTGTAACGAAGCCTTCGGCCGCGGCGAAATGGAAGCATCGCCGCAACGGAGACTGCTTCTCATGACCGGACCCAAGACAATGCTCGGCAAAGCGCTGCTCGCCGGCGCGGCGCTGATCGCGCTTGCCACTGGCGCGAGTGCCGCATCCGCGCAGCTGACCGTCGTGGAGCTGTTCACCAGCCAGGGCTGCTCGTCCTGCCCGCCGGCCAATGCCAACCTGATCAAGGTCAAGGACCGGCCGGGCGTGCTGGCGCTGTCCTTCAACGTCACCTATTGGGACTATCTCGGCTGGAAGGACATTTTCGGCCGGCAGGAGTTCACCCAGCGCCAGGTCAATTACGAGCCCTCACTCGGTCATGACGGGCCGTTCACGCCGCAGGTGGTGGTGAACGGCAGCGCCGACGCGGTCGGCGCCAGGACCGGCGAGATCGAACGGCTGATCTCGACGAGCCCGTCTGCTCAAGGCCCGGCGCTTTCGCTCGGGCAGGGCAAGGTCAGCATCGGCTCGGGCAAGGCGCCCGGCGGCAAGGCCGACATCTGGCTGGTGCGCTACGCCAAGGGCGTCGTCGAGGTGCCGGTGGCGCGCGGCGAAAACACCGGGCGCACGCTGCCGCACGGCAATGTCGTGCATTCGCTGCAGCGGCTTGGCGGCTGGAGCGGCCAGGCCACGACCCTGCCGCTGCCGGCCGCCGCCAACGGCCTCAGCACCGCGGTGCTGGTGCAGAGCCCCGGCGGCGGGCCGATCCTGGCCGCCGCCGCGGACTGATCATCGTTTTTCGCGCGGGGCCGCAGGAAGCGGCATCGCAACACCCGGCCCGCATTCGCGCGCCACAACCCAAGGAGACTAGCCATGACCAAATTCCTGACGGCGCTCACGCTTGCGCTCGCGACCACGGCCTTCGCCGCCAGCGCCCGCGCCGACGATGCGACCAATGCCATGAAGCCCGCCAACGCGATGGCGACGGATGCAATGAAGCCGGCGACGGACGCGATGAAACCGGCCGATACGATGAAGCCCGATGCGATGGCGACACAAGCGATGAAGCCCGCCACCGACGCGATGAAGCCTGCCGACGCCATGAAGCCGGTGACGGATGCCATGAAACCGGCGGACGCGATGGCCCCGGCCCAGTAAGGTCCCGGCCTCTCCTCGGCGAAGGCCGAACAATCGCGAAGGGCGCTCCCCCGCTCCGTCTCGGCGCTGCGCGCCGAGCCACCTCTCCCCCATTTCATGGGGGCGAGGAAATGCCTAACCGCCGAGGGCGCGGCCTTCGCAAGCCTGGGTTCCTCGCCCCCGCGAAGCGGGGGAGAGGTGGCTCGGCGAAGCCGAGACGGAGAGGGGGAGCGCCGACGCCGGCGATAAGCCGCCGCACGGCAAAGTGAGAACCTCTCGGCGGCTTCCTTCGTATATACTGGAACCAAGACAAGGAGATCCAACATGAACGGCATCGACAAAAAGCCCGCGCGGCGATCGCCATTCTTTACCCGCGGCGCGCTTGCGGCACTGGTGCTGACGGCGGCGGCGGCCGCGTTCTGGCAGACGCCGGCCCGTTCGGCCGAGGACGCGGTGGTGATCCCGCCGCCGGCTTTGGACGAGAAGGCCGCGAGCGGCACCGAGACGGCCGTGTTCGCCGGCGGCTGCTTCTGGGGCGTGCAGGGCGTGTTCCAGCACGTGAAGGGCGTCAGCAAGGCCGTTTCCGGCTATACCGGCGGCAGCGCCGAAAACGCCGTCTACGAGGTCGTCGGCACCGGCCGCACCGGCCATGCGGAATCGGTCGAGATCACCTACGATCCGTCGAAGGTCACCTACGGCCAGCTCCTGCAGGTCTATTTCTCGGTGGCGCACAACCCGACGCAGCTCAACTACCAGGGACCGGACCAGGGCACGCAGTATCGCTCGACGATCTTTGCCGGGAACGACGAGCAGAAGAAAGTCGCCGAGAGCTACATTGCCCAGCTCGACAGGGCCAAGGTGTTTGCGAAGCCGATCGTGACGACGCTCGAGACCGGCAAGACCTTCTATCCGGCCGAGGACTACCATCAGGACTTCCTGACGCTGAACCCGACCTACCCCTATATCGTCTACAACGACCTGCCCAAGATCGAGAACCTCAAGGCGCTGTTCCCGCAGCTCTACAGCGAAAAGCCGGTGCTGGTGCTGGCGTCGAGCAAGAGCTGACGGCGGCCGGCCGGTTCCGGAGCGCAGCGACAGGTTTGAAGCGGACGGGCCGCAAGGTCCGCCGCCTCTTTCTTTTGCCGGCAAATAGATCGGAATGTGAAGCTGTTCATAGAGTTATACTTCAAGTCCGCAAACATTGACAGTCAGTCTTCTGCCGCCACATAATCACCGCCGTCACTCTTTCTGACTTTCTGTTTCAACAGATCCGGAAACCTGCTTCCGGCGCGGATCTTGTCGGCGTCGCATCGGGGAGGAATGACACATGGCTGTCAGCATCGAGGTTTCCGTCTACACCAATGGCGACGACGCCTTCGTCGCCTGGGCGCCGAGCGAATTCATCCCGGGATGCCGCGGCTTCCTCCTGGAGCGCGGCCGCAAGGCCGGCGCGACGGAGAAGATCGAGCCGGTCGAGAACCGCGTCGGCTTCACCAAGGACAAGCCGAAATCGGGCGACCACCGGCCGTCCGACGTCTGGCCGTTCCAGCGCTTCAACTGGACCGACCATGCCGCCGATGTCGGCAATGTGGTGCGCTACCGGGTGACCGCGATGATGAGCGCCGGCGCCGGCAAGCCATTGACCAAGGGGGTTACGAGCGACTGGACGGACTGGAAGACGCTTTCCACCGATGCCGGCGGCGGCTTTTCCTGCTTCTTCAACCGCGGGCTGGTGCTGTCGCAATTCGTTGCGCGTTACATGGCCAAGAACAGGCTGACGCCGGCGGCGTTCAAGAAGAGCCTGCAGACCAATGGCGACGCCAAGTTCCGCGCCTTCCTCGAGGGCGATCTCGGTTTGCGCATGGTCGGGCTGACGCAGGTCGCCGGCGACGAGCTGCATGCCGCGCTCTACGAGCTCGGCGACGCGACGCTGGAGACGGCGCTGATCGGGCTCGGGCCGCGGCTCAACCTCATCCTCGCCAACGGCTCGGACAAGAAGGGCGACGGCAACGCGGCGGCGCGCAAGAACCTCAACGACCACGGCATTGCGACCATCGACCGGATGCTGAAGTCGAAGGGGCTCGGCCACAACAAATTCGTCGTGGTCTCGAAGGGCGGCGCGCCCACGATGGTGTGGACCGGGAGCACCAACTGGAGCACGACCGGGCTGTGCACGCAGGTCAACAACGGCCTGCTGATCGAAGACAAGGATGTGGCGGCGCATTTCCGCAAGCATTGGGACCTGTTGAAGGACGCCTCACCGCCGAAGACCGACCCGGCCAATTTCACGCCGGCGCTGATGGCCGACAACGACAAGCCGAAGACGTTTTCGGTCGGCACGGCCAAAGCGACGGTGTGGTTCACGCGCACCTCGGACGGGCGCGACATGGAGGCGCTGCGCGATGTCATCACCTCGGCCAAGCACGCGGTGCTTTTCCTGATGTTCACGCCCGGCAAGCAGGGCCTGCATACGCTGGCCGGCCAGCGCGCCAGAGAAAAGGGCATCTATGTGCGCGGCGTCGTCAGCACGCTCGGCCAAGACGAGGGCGGCACCGACCAGAATTTCCTCGACATCGACCTGGTGAGCAGCGACCGGACGTTCAAGCCGGACCGCTATTCGGTGGCGCAGCCGCAAGGCCTCGACGCGCCGCTCGGACCATGGATCGCCGAGGTCAACCGCCGCACCTTCCTGTCGCAGATCGGCCACGCCATCGTGCATTCGAAGATCCTGGTCACCGACCCGCATTCCGACGACTGCGTGGTAGTGACCGGCAGCCATAATTTCTCGGCACCGGCGAGCGGGAAGAACGACGAGAACCTGGTGATCGTGCGCGGCCACAAAAAGCTCGCCGCCGCCTACGCCACCTATGCGATGTCGGTCTACAGCCACTACCGCTACCGCTCCTACATCCGCGAGATGCGCGCGCAGGGCAAGACGCCGTGGAGCTATCTGGAAGACGACGATGCCTGGCTGAAGACGGAGCTGAGGACCAAGGCGCAGGAGATCGCCTTCTGGACTGCCTGAGGGTAGCTCCTTTCTCCCCGTATAGAGACGGGGAGAAAGACGCTCTCAGTCGTAGGTCAGATCCGTCGCCTTGCCGCCGAAGACCCGGTAGGCATAGAAGGAATAGAAGATGATGATCGGCAGCACGACCACGGTGCCAACCAGGATGAAGGCTAGGCTCTCCGGCGCCGACGCGGCCTGCCAGATCGTCAACTTGTCGGGCACGACATAGGGGTAGAACGACCAGGCCAGCCCGGCGAAGCCGAGCGCGAAGATGGCGGCCAAGGTCAGGAACGGCCGCAGCGCATGCCGGTCGTCGGGCCTCGGCAGATGGAAGGTCTGCCGCCACAGCCACAGGAACAGCAGCGCCGACACAATGGGCAGCGGCGACAGGTAGAGTATCTCCGGCCACAGGAACCATTTGTCGAAGATGCGCGGGCTGGCGAAAGGCGTCGCCAGCGACACCGCGACCATGCCGAGCGCCGTCAGCACCAGTGTGGTGCGCAGCCAGCGCACGGCTTTCCTCTGCAGGCCGCCCTCGGTCTTGTAGATCAGCCAGGCGGAACCCATGGCGGCGTAAGCCGCCGACAGGCAGAGCGCCACCAGCGCGCCGAACGCCATGCCGCCGAAGCCGACATCGAGACCCAGCACATAGACGCCCAGCATATAGCCCTGCGCCAGCGAGGCGGTTGCGGAACCCAAGAAGAAGATGCGGTTCCAGCGCTGCTTCTTGCCGGCCGGCACCTTGGCACGGAAATCGAAGGCGACGCCGCGCAGGATCAAGCCCACGAGGAGCAGGAAGACCGGAATGTAGAGCGCGGTGAGGATGGTGCCATGCGCCATCGGGAAGGCGACCAGCAAAAGGCCGACCGCCAGCACCAGCCAGGTCTCGTTGGCGTCCCAGAACGGGCCGATGGCTGCGATCATCGTATCCTGTTCGGCGTCGTCACCGGCGGCGAACAGGATGCCGATGCCGAGGTCGAAGCCGTCGAGGATGACGTAGATCAGGATGGCGAGGCCCATCAGGCCGGCGAAGATCAGTGGGAGTGCGGTTGGCCAGTCGAAGGTCATTGATCTCTCGTCCCAACAGTCACCGTTTCTGGCCCTTCGCTATGGCTCCGGGCGTTCGTCATTCGAAAAGCCAAACTGTTGGCTTTTCGTCCGCTTCGCGGACGATTCCTCACTCCCCCGCGGCCTGCTGTGAAAGGGCTGCGTTCATGGCGCCCGGCAGCGGCGAGGCGTCGCCATCCTTGGCCGCCTTCAGCGCCAGATGCACCAGCACACTCAGATAAGCGATGAGGAGCAGCACATAGAGGATAAGATAGACGGCTAAAGTCAGCGCCACATGGCTGCCGGCGACCGGGCCGACGGCGTCCGCCGTCTTCAGGACGCCGGTGACCAGCCAGGGCTGGCGGCCGATCTCGGTGGTGTACCAGCCGGCGAGCGTCGCCACCCAGCCGGAGATCGTCATCGGAACCATGATGAGCGCCAGCAGCTTCGGCAGGCTGTGACGGCGCTTGAGGAAAAAGGCCGCCGACCAGGAGACGATCAACATCAATATGCCGGTGCCGACCATGATGCGGAAACCCCAGAAGACCGGGAAGACCGGCGGATGGTTGCCCGGATAGTCGTTGAGGCCGGGCACGACGCCGCTCACGCTGTGGCGCAGCACGACGCTGGCGCCGTCGGGGATGGCCAGTTCGAATTTGTTTTCCTTCGCCGCCTCGTCCGGCAGCGCGAACAGCACCAGCGGCACGTTGGGGCCGGTGTTCCAGTTCGCTTCCATGGCGGCGATCTTCTGCGGCTGGTGCTCCAGCGTGTTCAACCCATGCTGGTCGCCGGCGAAGATCTGGATCGGGATCAGGATGGCGGCCGTGAAGACGCCGGTGCGCAGCGCCTTCCACATCGATTCCGAACGGTCGCCAGCAAGGTAACGCAGCGCCGACAGGCCGGCGATCAGGAAGGCGACGGTGAGGCCCGAGGCGAGCAGCATATGCACCAGCCGGTAGGGCATGGACGGGTTGAAGATCACCGCCCACCAGTCGAGCACATGCGCCTTGCCGTCGACCATCTCGAAACCGGCCGGCGTCTGCATCCAGGAGTTCAGCGCGATGATCCAGAAGGCCGAGACGGTGGTGCCGCCCGCCACCAGCACGGTCGCCAGCGTGTGGATGCGGTTGGAGACGCGGCGGAAGCCGAACAGCATGATGCCGAGGAAGGCGGCCTCGAGGAAGAAGGCGGTGAGGATCTCATAGGCAAGCAACGGGCCGGCGATGTTGCCGACCTTCTGCATGTAGCCCGGCCAATTGGTGCCGAACTGGAAGCTCATGGTGACGCCGGTAACCACGCCCATGGCGAAAGACAGAGCGAAAACCTTTACCCAGGTGAAATAAGCGCGCATCCAGGCGGAATCGCCCGTGGCGTTGTAGCGGAGCTTGAAGAACAGCAGCACCCAGCCAAGTGCAATGGTGATCGCCGGAAACAGGATATGAAACGAAATATTCGCGCCGAACTGGATACGCGACAGAATGAGCGGGTCCATGGGCGACTCCGGCTGCTGCTATTCTTCGAGAATAGGCTTCAAGCGCGCATCGGTCAAAGCGGCGCGGCGTCACGCGAGGCGCGTTGTCGCAGCGGCGAGCGGCGCCGCGCCGGCATGGATAGACATCCCGCGTGACAGCTTGCCGACGCCGCGAACGCTTCGTTCAGCGCCGTTCCACCGCCAGCCGGCGAGGGCGGCTGTTCAGAACTGTCAGGAGCAGCGTCGAATGCCGGTTTGCATAAAACGACATCCGACCTATATGAGGTCACGTTTTCCAGCCGGCCGTTTTTCAGCATGTCATCCATCATCTCGATTTCCGGTGTCACGAAAACCTATGCCACCGGCTTCAAGGCGCTGAAGGAAATCAACCTCGATATCGAGCGCGGCGAGATCTTCGCGCTGCTCGGGCCGAACGGCGCCGGCAAGACGACGCTGATCTCGATCGTCTGCGGCATCGTCAACCGCTCGTCGGGCACCGTCACCGTGGACGGCTACGATATCGGCAAGAACTATCGCGCGGCGCGCAGCCTGATCGGGCTGGTGCCGCAGGAATTGACGATCGACGCCTTCGAGACGGTCTGGGCGACGGTCAATTACAGCCGCGGCCTGTTCGGCAAGGCTCCCGACAAGGATTTCGTCGAGAAGGTGCTCAAGGACCTCTCGCTGTGGGACAAGAAGGACGCCAAGGCGATTACGCTTTCCGGCGGCATGAAGCGCCGGCTGATGATCGCCAAGGCGCTGTCGCACGAGCCGCGCGTGCTGTTCCTCGACGAGCCGACGGCCGGCGTCGACGTCGAATTGCGCCAGGACATGTGGGCCATGGTGCGGCGGCTGCGCGAGGACGGCGTCACCATCATCCTGACCACGCACTACATCGAGGAAGCCGAGGCGATGGCCGACCGCGTCGGCGTCATCAACCGCGGCGAGATCATCCTTGTCGAAGGCAAGGCCGAGCTGATGCGCAAGCTCGGGCGCAAGCAGATGACGCTCGAGCTGCGCGCCCCGATCGCCGCCATCCCCGACGGCCTGTCGCGCTATGCGCTGGAGCTCTCCGCGGACGGCAGCGAGCTCACCTACACCTATGACAACCAGAGCGACCGGCCGGGCGTCGCTTCGCTGATCCGCGACCTCGAGGCCGCCGGCCTCCAATTCCGCGACCTCGACACCAAGAACAGCTCGCTCGAAGAGATCTTCGTCAGTCTGCTGAGGCAAGAGCCATGAACCTGCGCGCAGTATGGGCGATCTACCGGGTGGAGATGGGGCGTGCGTTCCGCACCGTGCTGCAGAGCATCATCTCGCCGGTGATCTCGACCTCGCTCTATTTCGTCGTCTTCGGCTCGGCCATCGGCTCGCGCATCAACGAGATCGACGGCATCAGCTATGGCGCCTTCATCGTGCCGGGCCTGATGATGCTGTCGCTGTTGACACAGTCGATCTCGAACGCGTCCTTCGCCATCTATTTCCCGAAATTCGTCGGCTCGATCTACGAGCTCTTGTCGGCGCCGGTGTCCTATCTCGAGATCATCCTCGCCTATGTCGGGGGTGCCGCGACCAAGTCGATCCTGCTCGGGCTGATCATCTTAGGCACCGCATCGCTGTTCGTGCCGCTGAGGATCGAGCATCCGTTCTGGATGATCGCCTTCCTGGTGCTGACGGCGGTGACCTTCAGCCTGTTCGGCTTCATCATCGGCATCTGGGCAAAGACCTTCGAGCAGCTGCAGCTGGTGCCGCTCCTGATCGTCACGCCGCTCACCTTTCTCGGCGGCAGCTTCTACTCGATCCACATGCTGCCCGGCATCTGGCAGACGATCACGCTGTTCAACCCGGTCGTCTACCTGATCAGCGGGTTCCGCTGGAGCTTTTACGGCAAGGCGGATGTCTCGGTCGGCGTCAGCCTCGGCATGACGCTGGTGTTTTTGGCCGTCTGCATCGCGATCGTGGCGTGGATCTTCAGGACGGGGTATCGGTTGAGGAATTGAGCGGTCCGACGACGGGGCGGTTCCTCGCCCCACGAAGTGGGGAGAAGTGGCCCGGCGAAGCCGGGACGGAGAGGGGCCTGCGCCGGCGGTTGGAATCTCGCTGTTCGGTGACCCCTGTCCTCTCAAGGCCGACGTCGCGTCCTTTCCCCACCGGTTCTGGCTTCGCGAATGTCGTCCCCCTCTCCGTCCCGGCTTCGCCGGGCCACCTCTCCCCCGCTCGCGCGGGGGCGAGGAAATTAGATCGCCTTGATCAGCCGCAGTAGCCCCAGCATCTCCATCGGCGTGCCCTTGCGGAAGGCGATGTAGGTCGGCTCCTCCAGCCCATGGAAGCGGCGCTTGAAGGCCGCCTGGCCCTGCAGGTTGAAGCGTGAGCGGTTGACCCAGGGCGACTGGTAGGCGCGCTGGAACGCGCCGCGCCAGAAATTCGATTCGGCAAAGCCGCTCGGCTCGACATCGAGCAGCGGCGACAGGCCAAGCGTGACGACCGAAACGCCCTCCTCGCGAAAACGGTCGACGGCGAATTTGGTCAGGCCGATCTCGGCATGCGGCGTGGCGTCGACATGCTTGCGCTTGAAGGCGGTGGTGTAGCCGATGACCTTGCCGTCGCTGAACAGCGGATCGAAATCGAGGATGGCGACGAGCTCGCCCTCGGGGCCATGCAGGACGAAGCGGCGCATGTCGGCGCCGAGATGGTCGGCGAAGGGGCGGTTGAGGAAGCCCATTTCCCAGCGCTTGACGATGCGCTCGCCGCGCCAGTTCTCGGACAGCCGCGAGACCTCGTCGAGGAGCATGTTGGCCCTGTCCTCGGCGAAGCTGAAGCCCTTCTTCGCCAGCCAGCGCTCGGAATAGCGCACGGTTTCGTTGCGCTTGCCGGAGAAATCATGCGCCGGCAGGTGCAGCCTGGTGTCGACGCCAAGCCGGTTGACCCGGTAGCCGAGCCCGGCCAGCACCTTGGCCGTGGCGGCGCCGATCTGCACGAACCAGGGGCCGCCGGCGGCCTCGACGAAGCGCTTGATGTAGCCGGGCCTGTCCGCCGGATCGACCACCGGATCGCCGAGGGCGAAATGGTGCTTCATCTTGGTGCCGAAGGCGATGTAGCCGTCGCCGTCGCTGAAATAGGACAGTTTCTGCTGCACGGCGGTGGAATAGGCGAGCGAGAAGTCGCCATGCCGGCGAACCAGCGCCAGGCGCTCGAGATGCGTCAGCTCGCGGCGCGGCACCTTGGGCGCCGCGCCTTCAAGAAACCTGTCGATATGGATACGCAGGGAGGGCATGAGCTTCCGCGTGCCGATGAACAGAGACCCGCCGACCCGCGGGCCTCGAATCAGTCGCTTGACGCGACGGATTGTGTCGCCCCAGCGCCATATAGGATGCTATCGGCCTGGAATGAAGGGGAAATGTCCCGCGCATGGCGACCGGGTATCGAGCCTGTATCGGGGACCGTCGTCCGCCTGAAGCGGAGAGTCCTTGACTTTCCATATGTTGTTATATATCAAGTTATGGACTTGAAGCGAGACCAGCCATGGAAGACATCTTGCGATCCCTCGGCTTTCTCTGCCTCGGCAGCAGGCTGAAGCGCGTTGGCGAACAATTGCAGGCCGACACGCAGCGCGTGCTCGATCGCCTGGATGTGCGGATCCAGTCGAGCCAATACCCCCTGCTTGCCGCGCTCGACAGGCTGGGGCCGCTGCCGGTCGGCGAACTGGCGCAGTCGCTCGGCATCGCGCAGCCGGGCGTGACGCGCAGTGTCTCGTTGCTTACCGAGCTGGGCCTGGTCGAGGTCGCGCAATCGAACGACGACCAGCGGCGCAGGATCGTCTCCCTCTCGGCGAGCGGCCAACGGCTGATGGACACCGCGAAGCGCGACGTCTGGCCGCGCATCGAGGATGCTGTCGCGGAAGTATGCGCGGACCTCTCCGGGCCTCTTCTCGGCCAGCTCGCCGCCATCGAGGATCGGTTGGCCGAGATCCCTCTCGACCGCCGTGCGGAAAAAGCCGAGGCCGTCGCGCCCAAGGCCGTCGCGCGATGACACACGTTCTCGACCGTCCCATCTGGAGCGCGCTTGCGACGCGCCATCAGGTCTTCGCGGAAGGCGACACCCTCGCCCGGCGCTACCGGCCGTCGATCGTTCCTTTCGCCGCCACCGCGGCGGACGATGCGCAAAGCCTGCGGGCTTTGGGCAAGCTTCTGCCGCCGCTTGAAAGCGCCATCCTGGTCCAGACGGATGAAATCACCCTGCCCGCGGAGATCGCCGCGGTTTCGACAGCATCCCTGGTGCAGATGATTGCCGAGCAGCCGGTGCAGGCCGTGTCCGACGAGCGCGTGCAACGACTGACACGCGACGATGCCGCCGAGATGCTCGCTCTCGCGTCGCTCACCAGGCCCGGTCCGTTCACGCTGGAGGCCTTGAGCCTCGGCGAGTTCTGGGGCGTGAAGATCGACGGCAGGCTCGCGGCGATGGCCGGCGAGCGCATGAAGCAGCCCGGCTATACCGAGCTCAGCGGCGTGTGCTCGCATCCGGACTTCCGCGGCGGCGGCCTTGCCAGGCTGCTGTCGCTGTTCGTGGCGAACCGGATCATGGCGCGGCGAGAGGTTCCTTATCTCCACGCCTATGCCAGCAACGTCGCGGCCGTCGGACTCTACCAGTCCATCGGCTTCCGGTTGAGAACCACCCTGAACATGGCCGTGATTCAACGCGCGGGGTGATGACATTTGGGGAGGCTTTCGGCCAATCCCCAACGTCCGCAATGTTGCCTCGTCGCAAAGCTTAGCGCTCAGACCGCGATCTTGCCGCCGCCCTGCCTGGTGATGGCGACGACCGCCGGACGCACCGGCATGTCCGGCTTGAAGTCCGGCCAGCGGGTCGACGGGTCCTCGTAATAGGAGGGACGGCCAAAGCCTTCCCAGTCCTCGCCGCCGTCGCCCGGATGCTGAACGGCGACGAAAGCGGTCTGGTCGTCCGGCGCAAACAGCGGGCCGCACATTTCGGCGCCGATCGGCACGCGGAAGAACAGCTTCGACGTCGCCCGCGCGGCACCCTCCGTGTCGACCGCCCACAAGCCGTCGGTGCGGCCGGTGGCCTTCGGGCCCTGACCGTCGGTGGCGACCCAGAGACGGCCGGCGGAATCGACGGCGCAATTGTCCGGCATGCCGAACCAGCCATGGGCGGTGGTCGCGGTCGAGAAGGTGGCGCCGACATCGGCCACTTTGGGATCGCCGCATTTCAAGAGCACTTCCCACTTGCCCTTGGTGGCGGCGAAATCGCCGCCGTCCTCGACGATCTCGATGATGTGGCCGAAGGCGTTTTCGGCGCGCGGGTTGGCGGCGTCGACCTGCTCGGCCTTGCGCTTCGAATTGTTGGTCAGCATGACATAGACCTTGCCGTTGCCGGCATTGGGCTGGATGTCTTCCGGCCGGTCCATCTTGGTGGCGCCGAGCAGGTCGGCGGCGCGTCGCGTCTCGATGAGAACGTCGGCCTGGCTGGCAAAACCGTTTTCCGCCGTCAGCGGCCCTTCCCCGAACACAATCGGCATCCACTCGACCGAACCGTTCTCGGCGAACTTCGCCACATGCAGCGTGCCGTCGTCGAGCAGGTCCGTGTTGGCCGCGAGGTCAATGGGATTGAACTTACCAGCGGTGACGAATTTGTAGACATAGTCGAAGCGCTCGTCGTCGCCGAGATAGAAGACGACGCGGCCGTCCTTGGCGACGATCGATTCGGCGCCCTCATGCTTGAAGCGGCCCATGGCGGTGCGCTTCCTCGGCACCGAATCCGGGTCGTTGACGTCGACCTCGACGATCCAGCCGAAGCGATTGGGCTCGTTCGGCTCCTTGGCGAGGTTGAAGCGGTCGTAATGCGCGCCCCATTCATAGGCGCCTTCCGGTATGCCGAGCCGCTTGTAGTTGGCGGCTTCCCTGTGGCCTTCCGGCAGATCGCCCGAGAAATAGCCGTGGATGTTTTCCTCGGCCATCACATAGGTGCCCCAGGGGGTGACGCCACCGGCGCAGTTGTTGAGCGTGCCGATGACCTTGGCGCCGGAGGGATCGGCATTGGTCTTGACGCGGTCATGACCGGCGACCGGGCCGGAGAGCGCCATCTCGGTGGTGGACATGATGCGGCGATTGAGCTTGCCGTCGCGCACCACCTGCCATTTGCCGCCTTGCTTGCGGATCTCGACGATGGTGCCGCCATGGGCGGCCATCTCGACATCGACCTGCTCCTTGCTGAGCGGCGCCACCTCGGCGGCCTTCTTGCCGTCCTTCTCGACGATCTTGACGATGCCGGGGAACATCAGATGCGGGTTGGTGTATTCGTGGTTGACGACCAGCAGGCCATGCTCGGCCGAGCCGTCGATCGGGATGTAGCCAACATAGTCGTTGTTGTAGCCGAACTGCCTAGCCTGCGCC
>NZ_RZSC01000359.1:0-5832 GCF_003998155.1 Mesorhizobium sp. M1E.F.Ca.ET.063.01.1.1 | reverse complement strand
CCTGCCGGCCATCTCCCCCCTCAAGGGGGGAGACCCCGCGGTCGGCCACCTTCGCCAATCTCCGGCGTCGCAGGGGCAGCGCGAATGGAGATCAATCCATATGTGCAGCAGGCCCGCCACTGGCCGGAGCCGCCTTCGGCTTGCGCAGCAGGATGACGAACGGAACGGCAATCAGCGTCATCACCATCAGGATTTTGAAGTCGTTGATGTAGGAGATCATCATCGACTGGACGTTCACCAGCCTGTCGACCTGCGAAAGCGCGGCGGGATCGCCGCCTGCGGCGGCCGGCGAGGCGGCCCACAGGTTCGGGTTGTACGTGTTGATGAAGGCCGACAGCTCGGTGTGGTTCACCTGCGTGTTGCGCACCATCAGCGCCGCGACCACCGACACGCCGATCGAGGAACCCAGATTGCGCACCAGGCTGAACAGCGAGGTGGCGTCGGTGCGGTAGCGCGCGTCGAGCGTAGCGAAGGCGACCGTCGACAGCGGCACGAACACCATGCCCATGCCGAGACACTGGATGACGCCCGAAGAGATGATCAGCCAGTTGTCCATCTGCGGCGTGAAGCTCGCCATGGTGTAGAGCGACTGCGCTGTGAGGAGGAAGCCTATGGCGACGAGGATCCTCGCATCGATCCTGTGCATGATGCGGCCGACGACCAGCATCGAGATCATCGTGCCGATGCCGCGCGGCCCCAGCACGACGCCGATCGTCACGGTCGGGTAGCCGAAGATATTGGCCAACATCGGCGGCAAGAGCGACATCGAGGCCAGGATCAGCACGCCCATGACGAAGATGAAGCCCAGGCCGGTCACGAAATTGCGGTCGAGGAATATCTTTGGATCGATGAAGGGATGCTCGGCCGTCACCGTGTGGATGGCGAACACCCAGAAGCCGGTGAGCGAAAGAGCGAGCTCGATCCAGATCTCGGCCGAATTGAACCAGTCTACCTCGCCGCCGCGATCGAGCAGGAGCTGCAGCGCGCCGACGCCGAGCGAGATCATGGCGAAGCCGAAGAAGTCGAAGCCGCGCACGCGCTTGGCGATGACCGGCAGATAGGCGGCCATGCCGAGGAAGGCGAGGATGCCGACCGGCAGGTTGATGAAGAACACCCAGCGCCAGTTGAAATTTTCCGTCAGCCAGCCGCCCAGCGTCGGCCCCAGGATCGGCCCGAGCATAATGCCGGCGCCCCAGATCGCCATCGCCTGGCCGTGGCGCTCTTTCGGGTTGATGTCGAGCAGGAAGGTCTGCGACAGCGGCACGATCGCCGCGCCGAACATGCCCTGCAGCAGGCGAAACAGCACTATCGTATCGAGGCTCCAGGCCAGGCCGCAAAGCATGGAGAAGATGGTGAACCCGACCACCGAGGCGAGGAATAGCTCCTTGCGGCCAAACCGGTCGGCAAGCCAGCCGGTCACCGGCGTCATGATCGCGGCGGCGACGATATAGGAGGTCAGCACCCAGTTGATGTTGTCGGGCGATGCGCCGAGGTCGCCGGTCATGGTCGGCAGCGCGACATTGGCGATCGTGGTGTCGAGCGCCTGCATGATCGTCGCCAGCATGAGCGCGACCGTGATCAGGCCGCGATGCGGGACCTCTTTGAAGGGTTCGGGCGTGCTCATGGTGCTGAACTTCCAGCAGGTAACGAAAACGTGTACATTAGGTTTCCGGCGGCAAGGCCTTCCGTTGAGAGACCCTCATCGCGGTGGGACGCGAGGATCGATGTGGGGGTTACATCGACCGAAAGTCTCTATTCGAGCGGGATGCCTGCCGCCCGGAAACCTGAGGACCGACGGGCCCGTGTCGAAAGCTTCAGCTTCGGTCAAAGCCGCGGTGCGGCGCGTCTCGAACGCCTTGCTTTCCCACGCCTTCCATCAGACCAATCCCCTGCTCCAACTCTTTGTTTTTCCATCCTATTGCTCTGGCTCGCCGGCCGTTGCGTGACCGAAGATCGACGGCAGGCCGCGCGCCACGCCGGTGTCGACGGTGACCGTCGCGCTCATGCCGGTGCGCAGCGCCATCCTGGCATCGGGGTCGGTCAGCTCCAGGCGCACGGGGATGCGCTGGGTGACCTTGACCCAGTTGCCGGTGGCGTTCTGGGCAGGCAGCAGCGAGAACTCCGCGCCGGTGCCGGCGCCGATCGCCTTGACGGTCGCCTCGAAGGTCCTGCCCGGATAGGTGTCGACCACGATCTCGGCCTTCTGGCCCGGCTTCATATGGGTAAGCTGGGTTTCCTTGAAATTGGCGTCGATCCAGATGTCGCCGGTCTCGACCAGCGCAAACAGCGGCGTGCCGACGGCGACATACTGGCCGACCTTGAAGGACGAGGCCTGGTAGACCACGCCGTCGGCCGGCGCCTTCACCGTGGTCTGCGCGAGGTCGTAAGCGGCCTTGTCGCGCGCGGCTAAAGCCGACATCACGGTCGGATGCTTGTCGGTCTCGATGTCCGGGTTGCCGCCGAGCGCGGCCTTGGCGCTGACGATGCCCTGCTGAGCAACCGCCAACTGCTGCTTGGCCTTGTCGAGGTCGTTGCGGGCCTCATCCAACGATGACTTGGCGTTGATGCCTTTCTGGGCGAGATCGGCGGCGCGATCATATTGCGACTGCGCATAGTCGACCTCGCTGCCGGCCGACTTTTCCTGCGCCATGGCCTGGCTGTAGGCGGCGCGGAGTTGCTCGACATTGAGGCGCGCCGCGGCAACCGCCGCGTCGGCCTGGGCGAGCGCTATGCGATAGGGCTCGGGGTCGATGACGAAGAGAAGATCGCCCTGCTTGACGGTCTGGTTATCGGCGATGCCGACCTGGACGATGCGGCCGGCCGTATCGGAGGCGATCGAAATCCTGGCCTGCTGCAGGTTGGCGTTCTCGGTCTCCTGATAGCGTCCGCCGGTCACCCAGACATAGGCGCCACCGGCGAGCAGCGCCAGCGGCAGGGCGACCATCAAAAGGAAGCGGCCGGTGCGGCGCTTCTTCTTCGGCGCGGGAGCCGGCTGCGGTACCGGCGCCACCGAAACCGGACCTGGTGCCGGCTGCGCCGGCGCTTCCATTTCCAGCTTGGTGACGTTGTCTTCCATCTTGGCTGCCGCGTTCATGCTGCTGTGCCTTCCGTATTCTTTTCCAGCGACGACGCTTCGCCGTCCGTCAGATTCTGCACGATGGTGTCCAGCACCCGGATCAGGATGCGCCGGTCTTCCGGCGACACGCCGGTGAGCGATTCCTCATAGACCTCGCCGGCAAGGCTCTTGACGTCGGCATAGGCCGCATTTGCCTTCTCGGTTGGGAAGATCATGCGCACACGCCGGTCGGTCGCGTCCTGGCGGCGCTCGATCCAGCCGCCCTCTTCCATCCTGTCGACAAGGCGCGAGACGCTGATCGGCTCGATCTCGAGCAGCTCGGCAAGCCGCGCCTGGGCGACACCCGCCTCCTTGGCGACGCGGACCAGAAGCCGCCATTGCGCCGACGACAGGCCGAGCCCGCTGGCGCGCGCCTCGAAGCGCTTGCGCATCAGGCGCTGCACGTCGTGGATCAAAAATCCCAATCTGTCGATGCCATCCGAAACCATGAGCGGCATATATAATAAGCGTGCTTACTATTCAAGAGAGCGCATTGTTCCAGAAGCCGGAAATCGACATGGCAAGCAAGCGGAGCGCTCATGGCTAAAGCGCGTCGCGCTGAAAACGAATTGAGGCGACGCGCTTTAGGTCATTGGTTTGCATGTCGTTCTCCCAAAACCGCTGCGCACTTTTGGGCGACATGCATTAGCGCTGTATGGACGGGCAGCGGCGACGGCCTGAGGCGATGCCTTCACAGCGGGATGCCAACCACCTGAAATTCACTGTGTTTTAGCTGGTATGCTGGCGCCGTTCGGCATCTTCGTGATACAGCTTACGCCGTGGATCGGGGGATCAGCACAATGCCGACGCTCTATGCGCTGAAACCGGCTTTCCAGGACAGGCTGCGGCCGCTGGTCGGCAGGCTGGCCGCAATGGGCGTGACGGCCAACAAAATAACCATTCTGGCAGCCCTGCTCTCCGTCGCGGCCGGAACGGCTATCGCGGCGTTGCCCGCCTGGCGCGCGCCGCTCTTCCTCATTCCCGTCGTGCTTTTCGCGCGCATGGCGCTCAACGCCATCGACGGCATGCTGGCGCGGGAGCATGGCCAGGCCTCGACGCTCGGCATGTATCTCAACGAAATCTGCGACGTCGTCTCGGATCTCGCGCTGATTCTGCCGTTTGCCGCCTTCCCTCAATTCGGCGCCTGGGGCGTCGTCGCCTTTGCCATCGCCGCGGCGCTCACCGAGTTCGCCGGCGTGCTCGGCATCGCCGCCGGGATCGGGCGAAACTACGCCGGACCGTTCGGCAAGAGCGACAGGGCGCTGGCGCTGGGCGTGGTCGCGGTGCTCGCCGCCGCCGGCTTCTGGCCGGCGGCGATCGCGCCATTTGTGTTTCCGGCCATGGCTACGCTGTCGCTGCTGACCGCCATAAACCGGATACGCGCCGGTCTTATTGGCAGCAGCGGCTGAGCATCGAGGCTAGCCATGCCGCCCGAGGGAGACACCATGCTTCACGAACAGATCGCCGCAGCGCCGGCGGAAAGCCTTGCGCGGCAGGCGCAGGAACGCACCTTCCGCAGCCATGACGGCACGGAGATATTCTATCGCTTCTGGCCGGCGGCATCGGCCGATGCCAAGGGCGCGGTCGTGCTCTTCCATCGCGGCCACGAGCATGGCGGCCGCATGGCGCATCTCGTCGATGAACTCAGCATGCCCGACCACGCCTTCTATGCCTGGGATGCCCGCGGCAACGGCCGCTCCGCCGGCGAGCGCGGCTATGCGCCGTCCTTTTCGGCGCTTTTGCGCGACATCGACTGCTTCATGCGCGAGATCGCCGCCAGGGACGGCATTGCCGTGCGGGATATCGCGCTCGTCGCGCAGTCCTTCGGCGCGGTGCTTGCCGCGGCGTGGGTGCACGACTACGCGCCGAAACTGCGCGCCATGGTGCTCGCCTCGCCCGCCTTCTCGGTCAAGCTCTACGTCCCCTTCGCCAAGGAAGGCATCGCGCTCTGGCAGAAGATCAAGGGGCGCTTCTTCGTCAATTCCTATGTCAAGGCGAAGCTGCTGACCCATGACCCGGTGCGCATCGCTTCCTTCGAAAGCGACAAGCTGATCACAAGGCCGATCGCGTCGAATATCCTGGTCGAGCTCTACCAGCACGCGGCGCGCATCGTTTCCGATGCCCGCGCCATCACCGTGCCGACGCAGCTTCTCCTATCGGGCAGCGACTGGGTGGTGCGGCCCGCGCCGCAGCACGAATTCTTCGTCAATCTCGGCAGCCGCATCAAGGAGCGGCATGTTCTGCCGGGCTTCTTCCATGACACGCTGGGCGAACGCGACCGCGAGAAGGCGCTCGATTTGATCCGGCCCTTCCTCGAAGCGCAGTTCCAGACACCGGCGCCTGCCGTCGACCTGAAACAGGCCGATATCGCCGGCTATACGCGCGACGAGGCCGACCGGCTCGCCTCGCCGCTCGATCTCCTGTCGCCAAAGGGCCTCTATTGGGCAATGAGCCGCGCGTCCATCCGCATCGGCAGTTGGTTCTCGCGAGGCATGAAGATCGGCGTCAGCACCGGTTTCGATTCCGGTTCGACGCTGGACTATGTCTATGAGAACGAGGCGCGCGGTCTCGGGCCGATCGGCCGCGCGGTCGACCGGACCTTCCTCGATGCCATCGGCTGGCGAGGGATCCGCCAGCGCAAGCTCAACCTCGAAGAGCTGATCGGCTCGTCGCTGGCAACGCTCAAGGCCGCCGGACGGCCCGGCCATATCCTTGAC
>NZ_RZSC01000358.1:0-5851 GCF_003998155.1 Mesorhizobium sp. M1E.F.Ca.ET.063.01.1.1 | reverse complement strand
CCCAGACCATCGAGATGGCAGTGACCGACGGATTGACCGGACTGCATAACCGCCGCTATCTCGACAGCCATCTCGAGACGCTGTTCGACCGCGCCGTGGCGCGCCGCCGGCCGCTGTCGGTGATGATCACCGATCTCGACCGCTTCAAGTCCATCAACGACGCCCATGGCCATGACGGGGGCGACGACGTGCTGCGCGAGTTCGCCAGGCGGCTGCGCAAGAACGTGCGCGGCATCGACCTTGCCTGCCGGTTTGGCGGCGAGGAGTTCGTCGTGGTCATGCCGGACACCGAAGGCGCCGTTGCCGAGAAGGTGGCCGAACGCATCCGCGCCGAGATCGCGCAGGTGCCGTTCGCGATCGGGGCGGATGGCAAGACCATCGAAGTGACGGTCAGCGTCGGCGTGTCGTCGGTGCTGAAGGGAGCCGATACGGTCGCGTCACTGATGAAGCGCGCCGACCTTGCCCTCTACGAGGCCAAGAGCGGCGGCCGCAACCGGGTTGTCGCCAAGGCTGCCTGAAGCGCGTCACGCTGAAACGGATTTAGGCGATTTCTCAAACCGCCGCGCACTTTTGAGCAGCATGCGTTGTAGCAGCCGTCAATACCCGGCCATCCGACAGGTTACGAATTTACCTTAATCCAAGCGATTCGCGAGCCGTGGTTAAGAAATGGTTGATTTTCATACGTTCTTGAGCAAATCTGCTTCGCATAGACCGAAGACGAAGCCGGCACGAGGGTAGACTGCCCGGCTCGATCCGAAAAATACCCCATGATGCTCAGGTCCGCCGCATCTCCTGGGTCCGTGGGGTCGGCCGGCCGGCGCTGGCACATAGTGGCCTCCTCGTACCGCTGCCAACCGCCGACCGGCCCCCTTTTTTCCAAGACATGATGTCAAGGCCCGCTGCAGACAGCGGTGCTCGTTCCTGCTTGCGGATCCGTCCGCCGAAAACAAAAACGCCGCCCGAGGGGGCGGCGTTTCGGCATTTCGGGATAACCAGATTACTTAATCTTGGTTTCCTTGAATTCGACGTGCTTCTTGGCGACCGGGTCGTACTTGCGGAACGACAGCTTGTCCGTCTTGGTGCGGCTGTTCTTGCTGGTCACGTAGAAGAAACCGGTGTCGGCGGTCGACAGAAGCTTGATCTTGATGTTTGCGGCTTTGGCCATGATGTTCGTCCGTTAATGTTCGTGGAGTTTTGGCCGCTGGAGCACGGGGAAAACACCCGGACGCGGGAAACTTGGCGCGACACATAAAGAACGCGCCCGGAAAGTCAAGCCCGAGCGGGCTTCGCGAGGCCCAATGCGCCTGCCGCCGGTAACGGCGAATGGGGCCGGCGGCAGGCTGGCGGTGCTTCAGGCGCTCTCCCGGACCGGCGAGGCAGACTGTTTCCAATCCCCCGTCGTGTTCCACCAGCGGTTGGGATTGGCGCGATCGTCGAGCCCTTTCGAACGGCTGGCAAGCAGGGGCTGCAGGCGGATCACCGGTTCCTCATAGCTGTGCGCCTGGTAGATGGCCTCGACGACACGAGCGGCAAGCGCCTGGTCATCGGGCAGTTCGAACGACACCTCGACGGTGCCCGGCCGCCGGCGCAACTCGATTTCGGCGCTCGCGGCAGCCCCTTCGAGCGTCCGGTAGCGCTCGATGCCTTGCGCCGACTGATAGGCATTGCCGTCATATTTGCCCATGCGCAGCGGCGTGATCGCCACGACCGCCTCCATGATGCGTTCGACATCGGCCGCCGGCGCCTGGAAAGTGACGAGCAGAAGCAGTTCCATCCTGAGGGATTTGGTCTCAAAGCCGCTGTCAATCATCTGATCTCTCCTTGCTCTTCGTCCGTTCGAGCGAGGGTATAGCAGGGGTGCTGCTGACACGGTGATGTCAGGATTGCCCGCGCCTTGGCGACATTTCCGGCTAGAGAATCTTCCGCACCAGCCTGACGCAGACCAGGAGCATGTAGGCGGCAAAGAACACCGCGAGCGACCAGCCGAAGCCCGAAGGGCCGAAGGCGTCCATGCCGATGCCGATCGCTTGCGGGCCGATCACCATGCCGACGCCATAGCAGAGCACGAAGGCGGCATTGGCGGAGGCGAGCTCATGACCGGATAGCTGCGAGCCGAGATGGGCAAGCCCGATCGTGTACATGGCGGCGACCACGCCGCCCCAGACGAACAGCAGCGCCGCCATCAGGTGCCAGTTCTGGGCGAAGAGCGGCATGAAGGCGGTGCCGGCGAGCCCGACCGTGGCGCAGGCCAGAAGCAAGTGGCGGCGGTCGGAGACGCGGTCGCTGATCATGCCGATCGGAATCTGCAAGAGCACGTTGCCGAGGCCGATCATGGTGAGCAACAGCGCCGCGTCGGCCTCCGAATAGCCGATACGGCTGCCATAAACCGGGAACAGCGAGAAGCCGCCGGTCTCGACGGCGCCGAACACCAGCACGGCGAAGGTCGCGGTCGGCACCATCCAGACATAGCGCAGGAAGTGGCTGGTTTCGCCGTCGGCGACGATCGCCGGGCTCTCGTTGCGGGCCGCAAGCACCGGAATGGCGGCGAGCGTCACCAGCCCGATGGTGACGCCGAAAGGCAGGAAGCCGCTCGAGCCCAGATGGGCGAACAGCCAGGGACCGGCGGCGAAGCCGAGCGACAGCACCGTGGCGTAGATGCCGAGCACCAGGCCGCGGCGATGCGGCGGCGCGGAGGTGCTGATCCAGAATTCCGAAAGGATGAACAGCACCGTCAGCGAGATATGCAGCGCGACACGGAGCGGAAACCACATCCAGAAGTCCGGCGCGAAATGGAAGCCGACAAAGGCAAGCGCGCCGGCGGCAATCATCAAAAGTATCGTCCATGCGACGCCGAGCCGCACGGCAAGGGGCGTGGCGAGCGGGGCGCCGGCGATGGAGGCGAGGCCGGCGACCGCAGTGTTGAGGCCGATCATCGAGGCCGAGTGACCGCGCGTCTCCAGGATGACGCTGAGCAGCGGCATGCCGAGGCCGATGGCGATGCCGACCACGCTGATCGAGGAGATTGCCGCGATCATCGGCAGCCAGTGTACGCGTTCGTCGCCCTGTTGCTGGGTATCGACCGTCATGGGATATGGATGCTCTGCTTCTAAAGGACTTCGCGGACGAAGCGGTTTCGGACGAGCCGGAAGAACGGCACGGCACCGCCCGGACGCAGCAAGGGATCGTGGGCGAGCCGCTTTTCCAGTTCTTCCAGGATCGTACGGGTAATGTCGGGAATGTCGGCCTTGCGGGCCTCGGCAAGCGGCAGCCAGACGAGTTCTTCCAACTCGTTGGTCGGACCGCCCTCCGGCAATTCCACGGCGACGTCATCGCGCCAGGCGCTGAAGAAGCGCGTGTCGAAGCGGCGCACGCGGTTGGGTGGGGTGATGGCGCGGGCGATGAAGCGCAGGACGTCAAGCGATGGCGTCACGCCGTGTTCGACGAAACCCTGCCAGTCGCGCTTGGCGGTCGCGAACGGGCCCTTGCGGCCGATCAGCAGGCCGGCTTCCTCGTAAGTCTCGCGGATTGCCGACAAGGCGATGGCGCGCGCCCGCGCAGCGCTCGCGCGTCCCGGACCGCTGGCAAGCCTCGCCTCTTCCTTGGCGTGCAGCGGGGCGGCCACCGGAATGCGGCTGTCGGCAGGGTCTGTGCGGCCGCCGGGGAAGACGAACTTCCCGGGCATGAAGGCGTGCCGGGCATGGCGCCGGCCCATCAGCACCAGAACGTCGCCGCCGCTCCGATTGAGCAGGATCAAGGTTGCGGCATCGCGCGGACGAAGCGGCCGGCCGCCGTGCACGGCCAAGCCTTTATCGAGTTTATCGACATCCGCCTTGGTCATTCCTTCCATGCGCCCGACCTAGCGGAAACTTCTCGAATGCGAAAGTGGCTTGCGGGTTCGGATCTTTGCACCAGCCCCGGACGAAAAGTCGCTGCTGTGGCAACCCCTGGAAAAGAGCTCAGCGGTTTTCCGTCGGGAATTGCGTAGAAACAAACTTGCCGCTCCAAGCCTAGGAGTGCGGCTCAAGCTCGTCCTTCTCACCGCTGAAGCCGTGCATATAGAGTGCCCATTGCAGACCGATGACGGCGCCCTTGACCGGCTGCAGCAGCGCGACGGCCAGACCAAAGGTCAGCGGCACCCAGATCAGCGCGTGCTGCCACAGCGTGAGCGTCGAGGTCGCCTCCACACCCATGAAGGCGCCAACCACGATGTGGCCGACGATGACGATCACCAGATAGGCAGGAAGGTCGTCGGCGCGATGGTGATGGAGCTCCTCGCCGCAGACGCTGCATTTGTCGACGGACTTGGTGAAGGCATAGAACAGCTTGCCTTCGCCGCAATGCGGGCAGCGGCCGAGCAGACCGCGCTTGATTGCCGTCCACAGCGGACGCGCGACGCGGCCTGAATGATGCTCACCGCCGAAAACCTGCTCTTCCACACCAAGTCCCTTCGGCATCATCTTCTCCTGCCGCGCGGCCCGAAGCGCGATTGTGACGCGCGGGCGCGGCCCTTGGCTTTGTGAAACGACCGTCGCGAGCCTGGCAGCGGCTTCGTGTCGGTCAGCATCTCGAAACGCATGGCGCCGGCCATCGGCGCGACTTCGAGCAGCCGAACCTCGACGCGGTCGGCAAGCTGGTAGCCCTTGCCGGTGCGTTCTCCGAACAGCGATCGAGCGGTTTCGTCGTAGATATAGTAGTCGCCGTCCAAACTTGACACCGGGATGAAACCATCCGCGCCGTACTGCGGCAATTGGACAAAGAGTCCCGCCTTGGTGACGCCGGAGATACGCGCGTCGAAGGTGTCGTTGATGCGCTCGGCGAGGTAGGCGGCGATCAGTCGGTCCACGGTATCGCGCTCGGCAGCCATGGCGCGGCGTTCCGTGGCCGAGATCAGCGCGGCCACCTCTTCCAGCCGGTCGGCTTCGGGCTGCGTCAGGCCACCAGGTCCAAGGCCAAGCGCTGCGATCAGGCCGCGATGCACGATCAGATCGGCATAGCGGCGGATCGGCGAGGTGAAGTGGGCGTATCGTTTCAGGTTGAGGCCGAAATGGCCGATATTCTTCGGCGAGTATTCGGCCTGGCTCTGCGAGCGCAGCACCACCTCGTTGACCAGCGCCTCGTTGTCGGCGCCACGCACGCGCTCCAGAATGCCGTTGAACTGGCTTGGCCGCATCTGTGCGCCCCGCGCCAGCGACAGGCTAAGCGTCGCCAGGAATTCGCGCAGCGATTCCTGCTTGGCAAGCGAAGGCGCGTCGTGAATGCGGTAGACGAGAGACTCTTTCTTGCCTTCCAGCGTCTCGGCGGCCGCGACATTGGCCTGGATCATGAACTCCTCGATCAGCTTGTGGGCATCGAGGCGCTCCGGGACGATGACCCGGTCGACGGTGCCGTCTGGCTTGAGCAGGATCTTGCGTTCCGGCAGCTCGAGCTCCAGCGGCTGGCGCGCGTCGCGGCCGCGCTTCAGCACGGCATAGGCATCCCACAGGGGCTTCAGAACGTTGTCGAGGATCGGCCGTGTCTTCTTGTCGGGCGCGCCGTCGATCGCTGCTTGCGCCTGCGGGTAGGCAAGCTTGGCCGCCGACTTCATCATGATGCGGTGGAAGGAGTGCCTAAGCTTGCGGCCTTCCGCCGAGAAGGTCATACGAACGGCAATCGCGGGGCGATCCTCGCCTTCGCGCAGCGAGCAGAGATCGTTGGAGATGCGCTCGGGCAGCATCGGCACGACGCGGTCCGGAAAATAGACCGAGTTGCCGCGCTTCAGCGCCTCGCGGTCGAGCGGCGTGCCGTAGCGGACATAGGCGGCGACATCGGCGATCGCCACCGTGACGATGACGCCGCCGGGATTCTTCTCGTC
>NZ_RZSC01000357.1:0-5874 GCF_003998155.1 Mesorhizobium sp. M1E.F.Ca.ET.063.01.1.1 | reverse complement strand
GTGCGGCACCGTCGGGTTGAAACCGTCGCGCGGTCGTGTGTCCGCGGGTCCAGACAATGCTGACGGCTCCCTCCACGGCATGGGGCAGGCCTTTGCCATGAGCAAAACCATGCGCGACACAGCCGCGATGCTCGACTGTCTCTCTGTGCCTCAGCCCGGTGATCCTTATGTCATTCGGGCTACGGAACGCCCGTACGCAACTTATTGCGATGAGCACGGCAAAAAGTTGCGCATTGCTTTCTCGGCAGCGCCACTCATGGATGCGCCGGTAGATCCGGAGATCTCTGCCGCAGTATCCACCACCGCAAGAACGCTCTCCGATCTAGGCCATTATGTCGAAGAGGCTGCACCACGGATCGATCTCGATGCCATCGATCGCGCCTGTATTGACATCTGGTGCTTCCAGTTCGACCGAAGCCTCGATAGTTTGGCGGTGTCGATGGGGCGTACGGTCGGACCGGAAACGCTCGAACGTGCAACACTTGTGTATTATGAGGGCGCAAAAAGCATAGATGCAAGTCAATTCTTTGTTGCACAAGCGGCCTTCAATCGCGTACGCCGTGAAATTGGCCGGTTCTTCATGGATTATGACATCTGGCTGTCGCCGACCACTGCCCAGGTCGCTCAACCTAACTTCACAACCGGAATGGATATCGGCTCAACGCCGAAAGAGCTCCTAGATTATGAGCAGCCTTTCTACCAGTTCCTGATCGCCTATAACGTGACTGGTCAGCCGGCGCTGTCGCTGCCGCTTGCAATGCACTCCAATGGCTTGCCGATTGGCTTGCAGCTGGGAGCGCGGCATGGAGAAGAGCATCTGCTGATCGCATTGGGCAGTCAGTTGGAACAGGCAATGCCGTGGGCGGGTCGCACGCCACCTTGTCATGCCACAAAAGTGTGATTGGCGGATCCTAAGGGCAAGAATAGCCTTGCTGAGGCGTAGGCCGCTATTCGTCCCCGGAACATTGTCCCTAGTAGTCGCATATTTTGGATTCGAAGAAGATCGCAGACGTTCCTCGGACGTTGTTGAGCTTAGGATATGAGCAAAGCTGCTCTCGGGAGCGATTTTTCGAATGCAGCGCAGGCGGCAGCGAGTAGGGGGTTCCACTGTCTTCCGATAGTAACCTCAGGTTACCGGAGGGGAATGCTTTTCATTTTACAAGCCGCGCCTCGCTTGCGTACGTTGGGTGAACGATTTGTGAAGAATGGGTGGCTCCGGCAAGGCTTTGCCGCGAGCAGGCAGGGGGCGGAAGTATTGGAGCTGAGGGGCTGCTAGCTGATGCAAAATCGCCTGCTAGGCCGGTGTCAGGCCATCCGACTGGGCCTTCATCGGCCCCAATTGGTCGCACCAACAGAAGCGAGCAGCCGACGCCCCGAATGACCGCCGTACGGGTTAAGGCTCGAACCAAGAACCTGCTGCGGCGCTGTTGAGCGCTGATGAACACAAAACAAATAATGGGAGAACGCTATGGTTAAAGATAAGCTCAGCAGACGAATGTTCCTGGCATCCTCGGCAATGGTTGGCGGCTCGACGCTCTGTGGTCTGCCGCTGTTCGCGAAAGACGCGAGTGCGCAGGCGGCAAAGCTGACTGTTCGCACTGGAAGAGACATTGGCAATCTCGACCCGGGGTACATGGTGGGGGGAGCACCGGATAACGAGATACAGTACGCCGTGCTACCGGTGCTGCTGGAACTCACTATCAGTGAAGGCGTCTACGGCTGGAAACCTTCGGTGTACGTGGAGAAATTCGAGCAGCGCGATCCGACCCATTACGAGTTCACGCTGAAACCTGGCTTTACGTGGACGAACGGCTACGGCGAGTTCACCGCCGATGACGTCAAGTATTCGTACGAGCGCATCAAGACGACCGACTGGAGCGGAAGTTTCAAAGCGCTGGACCATGTCGAGGTGACCGGCAAATACAGCGGAACCTTGGTGCTCAGCCAACCCTTTGCACCGTTTACGGTACCCGGTCTGACCTGCGGCCCAGTGGCCATCCTCTGCAAAGCCGCGATGCTGACGGTCGGCGAGAAGTTCACCACAGAGTTTCCCGCGACCTGCGGCCCATACCTGTTCGAGTGGACGCCCAAGCAGAAGCTGTCCCTGCGGCCGAACCCGGAATGGAAAGGCCCGAAGCCGGCGTTTGCGGAAGTGGACGCGCTCATCATCTCGGAGCCATCGGCGGCGGACCTCGCTTTCGAAGCCGGTGCGGTCGCGGTGACTCGGATCACCGCCTCGACTTACGCCCGCTACAAGGACAATCCGCCGGCGAACAGCGAGGTCCACGTCGCGGACGCACTAACCTCTATGTGGCTGGGTATGAACACGGAGCATCCGAAGCTCTCTGACATCCGCGTGCGCAAAGCGATCCAGCACACGGTCGACGCCGAGCAGATCATCCAGGGCGCCTATGGCGGTGCCGCGGAAAAGTCGAACGGCGTCATCCCCCCGGGCCTGATCGGCCACCGCAAGGAGACGAAATACAGCTACGATCCAGAGAAGGCGAGGGCGCTGCTAGCTGAGGCAGGGGTCAACGGGCTGGAGCTGGAACTGAAGACCCTCAACGAGCAGGAACGAGTGCTGGCCGCGCAGATAATCCAGTCGCAGCTGGGCGCCGTCGGCATCACGGTCAAAGTGATACCGCTGGATGAAGGTCCCTTCTGGGAAATGGGCGATGACAAGAAGGGTGATCCCAAGAACCTGCAGATGTGGCTGATGTGGTGGGGCACATACCCCGATCCGCAGCAGGCGACGCAGTGGTTCACCAGCGATCAGGTGGGTCGGTGGAACTGGGAGCGCTGGAAGAGTGACGAATACGATGCGCTCTACAAGCAAGGCATGGCTGAAAGCGATCCGCAAAAACGCGAGTCGATATATCTTCGGATGCAGGAGATCATGGAGGATACCGGCGCATATGTATGGATCGACCATGAGCTAGAGGTTTTCGTGCACCGGAAGAATATCAAACTCAACGTTGTGCCGGATGGAATGTTGTTTCGTAGCTTCGGCACAGACTAACCCGTACCTTTAAACCAGAGGCTTCGGCATGTTGGTCTACCTATGCAAACGCATTGGTCTATCGCTCATCATGATCCTATGCGCGGTTCTGGCACTGTTTCTGCTACTGCACTTGATCCCCGGTGATCCGGCCACGATTGCCCTAGGCCCCAGGGCAACCCCCGAAGCTATCGCCCGCTATGCTGAGAAGATGCACCTGGACAAGCCGGTCTCGGTTCAGTTTGGGAACTTTTTGCTTCGTGTGGTTAGCGGCAATCTCGGTGTTGATGTGTTCTCCAACCGTAGCGTGACCGGGATCGTATTGGAGGCGCTGCCCTCGACGCTGATTCTCGCCGCGCTCAGCTTGTTATGGGCCGCGATGATCGGCATTCCACTAGGCTGCATCTCTGCTGTGCGGCCAGACAGCTGGTTTGATCGACTGACCGGCGTAATTTCCGTCGCCACTATCGCCATTCCGTCTTTCCTCGTCTCGATCTGGTCGCTCTTAATTTTCGCGGTGATTCTTAGATGGTTGCCCGCAATCGGCGCAGGAGAGCCAGGCAATCTTGCTGACGAAGCGTGCCACCTTGTTTTGCCGGCTTTCGCAGTCGGGGTAGGTTGGGTGGGGTATCTTGCACGGATGGTGCGCGCCTCGATGGTCGAGGTATTACGTGAGACCTACATTCGTGCCGCCTATGCCTTCGGCCTGCGACGGGGCACTGTGGTATTTCAGTATGCGCTAAAAGTAGCGATCTTGCCGACCATCACGCTAGTCGGCATCGGTTTCGGCGGCTTGCTGTCCGGCGCCACTTTCGCTGAGATCATCTTTACCCGACCCGGCGTCGGCAAACTTATCTACGACATGGTCATGAACCGTAACTTCCCTGTCGTTCAAGGCGCTGTGCTCATCACAACCGGAGTATATGTGTTGATCAATCTTGGTGCAGACCTTGTGGTCGCTTGGCTGGATCCCCGTGTCCGCAGTTCCCTCTGAAAACCCGTTCCCCACCGCAATGGCTGTTGCAGTTGTTCACAAAGATGCTGAGCATAAGCTGCGTCGCCTGATCCGCAATTGGCAAGGCCTGACCGGAGTTGTTCTTGTTTTACTACTATTGTCGAGCGCGATCTTGGCGCCGCTGCTGGCGCCTTATGATCCGAACGCGCTGGACATTCCAGCGCGGTTATCCGGTCCCACCTGGTGGCACATCGCCGGCACTGATCAGCTGGGGCGCGATACATTCTCCCGCGTGCTGTATGGCGGGCGCGTCGCGCTCTACCTCGCCACGATCGGCATATCGATTTCGATGGTGTTCGGCCTGTTGTTCGGTATGCTGATGGGTTACGGGCCCCACTGGGCTGATAATGTTTTGCTGTTGCTGTTCGACGTGATCCGCTCTTTCCCGACAATTGTGATTGCGCTAGCCGCGGTGGCGTTGCTGGGGCCCAGTCTGAACCTTATCCTGGCCATCGTCATCGTCACCACGATCCCGGGGTATGCGCGTCTGGTTCGGACCAGTACTATGGCTTTGAGGAACACCGAGTTCATCATTGCTGAGCGCTCGCTAGGTGTGACGCTCGGCGGCATCCTGTGGCGGCATATTCTGCCAAACGTGGTCGGTCCCATGTTCATCCTGGCCGCTATGGATGTACCGGTGGTGGTGGCGGTCGAGGCTGGCCTGAGCTTCCTTGGCCTCGGCGTGCTGCCACCGACCCCGAGTTGGGGCAGCATCCTAAACGAGGGCTATCTGCTGATCCGCCAGACGCCATGGCCGATCATAGCCGGTGGCATACCCCTGGTGCTCACCACCCTTGGGTTCACGTTTCTGGGCGAGGCGCTGCGAGACATCTTCGACCCGCGGCTAGCGAAGGGGATCTGAGCGATGACGCCGCTAGTGCAAATCCGTAATCTCGACGTCGAGTTCGACACAAAGCACGGCCCAATCAAGGCACTGCGCGATGTCAGCTTTGACGTGCCGCAGGGCAAGATCGTCGGAATTGTGGGCGAAAGCGGGTCGGGCAAGAGCACGATTATCTGGTCGATCGCGCGGCTGCTGTCGGGTAATGGCCGTATTGTCGGCGGGGAGATCTTGTTCAATGGACGAAACCTGTGCGACCTGGACGAGGCCGCCCTGCGGGACTTCCGCGGCCGGCAGGCATCCATCGTGTTCCAGGATCCGATGACCTCGCAGATACCGGTCAAATCTTATCGGCAGCAGATCATCGACGTCCTGTACCGAAACCGGGGCCAAAGCCGTTCACAGAAGATAAATCATGCGCTGGCGATGATGCGTCGTGTAGGCATTCCAGATCCAGAGCAGCGCATCGACCAGTTCCCGCACCAGTTCTCCGGGGGCATGCGGCAGCGCATGGGCATTGCCATGGCCCTGCTGATGAAGCCGCAACTCCTGATGGCTGACGAGCCGACCACAGCTCTCGACGTGACCATGGAGGCGCAGATAATTCACCTGCTGCGCAGCCTTCAGGCGGAGACTCACACCACGATCATGCTCGTATCCCACAATCTGGGGCTGGTCGCCGAGCTCTGCGATGAAGTAGTGGTAATGTATGCAGGCCAGGTGGTGGAAAGTGGGCCAATCGGGGCGGTGTATGCTCGGCCGGCGCACCCTTATACGCAGGCGCTGATCAAGTCCGACCCCGCGAGACTCACAGAGCGCGGCCACTACCTGCCCACCATTCCGGGCGATCTGCCGGATCTCCGGTTCAGGCAGGCGGGCTGTATTTTTGCGGACCGTTGCCTCAATGTCTTCAATACTTGCCGCCACGAAGAGCCGGCAGCCCACGTCCTGGAAAACGGGCACTCCGCGCGGTGTCATCTGCTGGACCCGAGACAGAGCGCGCCTGCTATGTCGCCTTCG
>NZ_RZSC01000356.1:0-5897 GCF_003998155.1 Mesorhizobium sp. M1E.F.Ca.ET.063.01.1.1 | reverse complement strand
TCCCACGCTAGCCCGCCGGCACGCTCACCCGCGCCGACAGGAAATCCGGCAGGTCGGCCACCGAATCCAGGATGACGTCGGCGATCGGCGACAGCGAGTCGCGCGTGCCGGTGCCGGAGAGAACACCAACCGCCAGCCCGCAGCCGCCGGCGCGCGCCATTTCGAGATCATGGCGGTTGTCGCCGACCATGGCGATCTCGCTTGGCTTCAGCCCCGTCAGGTCGCAGAAGGCAACAACGGTGTCGGGCGCCGGCTTCGGGTTCGCCACGGCATCATAGCCAAAGGCGGCCTCGAAGAGCTGCGCGACGCCGAGCGTGGCAAGCGTCTTCTCGGCACCGCTGGTGGAATCGTTGGTGGCGACGCCCATGCGGAAGGATTTCTTGTGCAGCGTCCTCAGCGAATCGATGATCCCGGGAAGCGCGACCGCCATCGATGAGCCCTGCACCGAGGTGATCTCGTTGAAGCGGGAAACGGCCAGCATCTGATCCTCGTCGGACAGGCGCGGGAACCAGAGCTCCACGACATCCATGTTCGAACCGGAAGCAAAGATCGAGTCGGGCTTGAAGCGCTTGCTGACGAAATCGAAGCCGGCGGCGGCCAGCAGCCGGTCGGCCTTCCAGCGGTCGCCCTCGGCGGCGTCCATGGCCATGAAATCGGCTATGCCGAGCCAGGTTGCGTTGAAATCGACAAGCGTGCCGTCCTTGTCGAATAGAATTCCCTTGATGTCCGCCAAGCCTTTTACTCCGCGCCGCGCAATTGGTGGATATGTCCCACCAGTCCAGCAGTCGAGGCGTCGCGTTTTGCGGCAGTCTCCTTGCCTTCCACGACAGGCAGCAGGCCCGTCGCCAATTCCTTGCCAAGTTCGACACCCCACTGGTCGAACGAGTTGATGTTGAACAGCGTGCCCTCGACGAAGACGCGATGCTCGTAAAGCGCGATCAGACGGCCGAGCGTGCGCGGATCGAGCTTCTTGTAGAGGATCGTCACCGAAGGTCGGTTGCCCGAAAAAACGCGGTGCGGCGCGATGCGGTCGACATCGGCCGGCTTCATGCCCTTGGCCAGCATCTGCGCGCGCGCCTCCTCCAGCGTGCGGCCCTTCATGAAGGCTTCGGACTGCGCCAGGCAGTTGGCGAGCAGCAGATCATGGTGGTTCTTCAGCTCGGGCTCATGGCTGACAGCGGCGGCGAGGAACTCGACCGGGATGAAATCGGTGCCCTGGTGCAGAAGCTGGAAGAACGCATGCTGGCCATTGGTGCCGGGCTCGCCCCAGACCAGCGGGCCGGTCGGCGTGGCGACCGCGCCGCCGTCCAGCGTGACGCTCTTGCCGTTCGATTCCATGTCGAGCTGCTGCAGATAGGCCGGCAGGCGCGACAGGCGCTGGTCGTAAGGGATAACGGCGCGCGCCGGATATTTGCAGACGACCCGGTGCCACCAGCCGATCAGCCCCAGCAATGCCGGCAGGTTCTTTTGCAGGGGTGCTGAGCGGAAATGCTCGTCCATCTCATGCGCGCCGTCGAGGAAGGCGCGGAAGTTGCGCGGACCGATGGCGATCATCACCGGCAGGCCGATGGCGCTCCAGACCGAGTAGCGGCCGCCGACCCAGTCCCAGAAACCGAAGACGCGATCCTTTTCGATGCCGAACTTCGACACCAGGTCGAGCGCGGTCGAGACGGCGGCGAAATGCTTGCCGATCGCTTCCTTGCCCAGCGCCTTCTCCACCCATTTGCGCGCCGTCTCGGCATTGGTCATCGTCTCGACCGTGGTGAAGGTCTTGGAAGCGATGATGAACAGCGTCGTTTCGGGCGAAAGGCCCTTCAGCGTATCGTGGATATGGGCGCCGTCGACATTGGAGACGTAATGCGCACGCGGCCCGTCATGGTAGGGCGCCAGCGCCAGCGTGACCATCGCCGGTCCGAGGTCCGAGCCGCCGATGCCGATATTGACGACGTCGGTGATCTTCTTGCCGGTGGCGCCGGCCGCCTTGCCTGAGCGAATGTCGTCGGCGAAGGCGCCCATGGCATCGAGCACAGCAATTACATCGGCCTTGGTGTCCTGGCCATCCACCACCACGCTTTTGCCGGTCAGATTGCGCAGCGCCGTGTGCAGCACGGCGCGGCCTTCGGTGATGTTGATCTTCCTGCCTTCGAACATCGCGGCGCGGCGGCCTTCGAGATCGGCGGCGCCCGCAAGTTTCTCCAGCATCGCCATCGTGTCGGCGTCGACCGCGCATTTCGACCAGTCGAGTAGGAGGTCGCCATCGGTGGCGGAGAATTTCTCGAAGCGCCTGGGATCGGCGGCGAAGGCCTCGCGCATGCTGCCCTTGGCTGCGGCGCGCTGGGCGCGCAGGGCGGCAAGCTGCTTGTCGAAAGATGACTGATCCACTGGCGGGCTCCTGGCGGGTTTTTAGACCATTTTAACAGGCCGGATGTTTCCGGCGCGTGTCGGCGCGTCATTCTATTGAGCCGATTTCCATTTCGTTCAAGCGCGGCGATGACGCATCGCATCACGCTTTGATGATGCGCTGCAACACAGTTTCGGGAGCCAATGGATCACTGGCATAAATCCCAGCGATCAGAAAAATTGATTGGCGCAACCCCTTGTGCCACCCATACACTCGACTGGTCCAGCCAAGTGAAAACAGCTGGCCATCCGAGGAAGTTCTCCCATGCCACAGCGCAATGACACGGCCATATGGTCCGGCCTGTTCCGGATTTCGGCCGAATCCGGACAAACCCTCCAGGCACAGATCCGCCAGGCGATCGTCGCAGCCATCCTCGATCGCCAAATCGCCGCTTCGATGCCGCTGCCGTCCTGCCGGATTCTGGCGGAAAAACTTGGCGTTGCCCGCGGCACGGTGGTGCTCGCCTTCCAGCAGCTGGTCGACCAGGGCTTCCTGGTGGCGCGCGAGCGGCGCGGCCATTTCGTCAACCCTGACGTGCTGGCCACCCCCGCCAAGCCGCACCAGAAGGCGCCCGACCAGCAGAACGAGATCGACTGGAAGGCACGCCGGCAGATCGCTGCCAGCGACATGCCGCCGCCGGCCAAGCACGACAACTGGATCAAGTCTTCCTATCCATTCGTCTATGGCCAGTTCGACCCGGCGCTGTTCCCGACCGCCGAATGGCGCGAATGCAACCGCATGGCGCTCGCAGTGCTGGAGATCCGCAACTGGGCGTCCGACATGGTCGACCGCGACGATCCGCTGCTGATCGAGCAGATCCAGGCGCGGCTTTTGCCGCGGCGCGGCATCTTCGCCAATCCGGATGAGATCATCGTGACGCTGGGCGCGCAGAACGCGCTCTACATGCTCGCCTCGCTGCTGATGACCAAGGGCTCGAAGGTGGCTATGGAAGACCCCGGCTATCCGGATGCCCGCTCGATCTTCCGGCTGGCGGGCGCCGACATCCAGGCGGTTCCGGTCGATCAGTCGGGCATCGTGACCTCGGCGATCCCCGCAGATTCCGGCTTCGTCTTCGTCACACCCAGCCACCATTGCCCGACCATGGTGCCGCTTTCGGCCGAGCGGCGGCAGGATCTTTTGGCGCGGGCCAACCGCAACAACCAGATCATCATCGAGGACGGCTATGACAGCCAGCTTCTCGACGAGGCGCCGCAGCAGGCGCTGAAGAGCCTCGACCGCTCGGGCCGCGTCATCTATGTCGGCTCGATGTCGAAGACGCTGGCTCCTGGCTTGAGGCTTGGCTACATCGTCGCCTCGGCGGGGCTGATCGCCGAACTGCGCGCGTTGCGCCGCTTCATGCTCAGGCATCCGCCGGCGAACAACCAGCGCGCCGTTGCGCTCTTCCTGTCGCTCGGCCATCACGAGGCGCTGGTGCGCAGGCTCTCCGCCGCCTTCGACGAGCGGCGCAAGCGTCTGGTCCATGCGATTTCCGCTTTCCTGCCAGATTGGCGTTCGACCGACTCCGCGGGCGGCACATCGCTCTGGCTGGAGGGTCCGCGCGGCACCGATTCACGCGGCCTGGCCGAGGCGGCCGCTTCGCGCAGCGTCATCATCGAGCCCGGTGACCGGTTCTTCGACCGCAGCGAAAAGCCCTCTCGTTTCATGCGCTTGGGCATCTCCTCGATCTCGCTGCAGCACATCGAGCCCGGTATCCGGGAACTCGCCACGGCAGCCGGACGCCGGCCCGCTGCGGCCTGACCGCGGACAGATTTCTTAAAAAGGGAGCCGGCGCGTGCCGGCTCCCTTTTGTTTAGCGCGCGGTTTGCTTTAGCACTCTGGCATATTCGACGGGATAGGCTGGCTCATAGGCTGTACCAATGCCGGCGGCATAGTCGGAGGCCATAGGGGACGAGGCAGGCCGATGGTGGACCAACCGCCACGCACCCTGCCCCTGAAAGCTAAAGGTGGAGTGCCTCCCATGTCAGTGGCTCTTGAGAAGCAGGACGCGTCGTCGGACCAGCGTTCGCGGCGGTCCGGCGGGCGCGAAGCGCGCCGCGCGATGCGGGCGGCGCCGCTCGCGGACGACATCCGTCCGGTTCGGCCCGGCCTCGAAGGCGGCAGCTACGGGCCATTGAGCCAGAATGATCGCGAGCGCATCCACGAGGCGGTGCTGACGCTTCTGGAGACGGTGGGCTTCGCCAACGCCATCCCCTCCTGCATCGAGGCGCTGACCAGGGTCGGCGCGACCTATGGCGATGACGGCCGCATCCGCCTGCCGCGCGCGCTGGTGCTCGACACAATCAAGAAGGCCGCGCGCCACTTCACGCTCCACGGCCAGGACCCCAAGCACGACATGGTGATCCAGGGCAAGCGCGTGCATTACGGCACGGCGGGCGCCGCGGTGCATCTGGTCGATGTCGAGAAGCGCGAGTACCGCGAATCGCAATTGCAGGACATCTACGACGCCGCTCGCCTCGTCGACGGGCTCGACAACATCCATTTCTTCCAGCGCACCATGGTGCCGCGCGACATCCCCGATCCGCTCGAGATGGACTTCAACACGCTCTACGCCTGCGTGATGGGGACATCCAAGCATGTCGGCACTTCGTTCACGGTGCGCGAGAACGTCAAGCCGGCGCTGGAGATGCTTTATGCGATCGCCGGCGGCGAGGAGAATTTCCGGGCGCGGCCGTTCGTGTCCAACTCGAACTGCTTCGTCGTGCCGCCGATGAAATTCGCCGAGGATGCCTGCGGCGTGCTCGAAGCCTGCGTCGATGGCGGCATTCCGATCCTGCTGCTCTCGGCCGGCCAGGCCGGTGCCACGGCTCCCGCCGCGATTGCCGGCGCCGTCGTCCAGGCGGTGGCGGAGGTGCTGATGGGCCTGGTCTACGTCAACGCCATCAAGCCCGGCCATCCGGCGATCTTCGGCACCTGGCCGTTCGTCTCCGATCTTCGGACCGGCGCCATGTCCGGCGGCTCGGCCGAGCAGTCGGTGCTGACCGCGGCCTGCGCGCAGATGGCGCAATATTACGACCTGCCGGGCGGGTCTGCAGCCGGCATGACGGACTCGAAGCTGCCCGACATCCAGGCCGGCTACGAGAAGGGCATCACCAATGTCATGGCAGGGCTTTCCGGCCTCAACCTCGTCTACGAATCGGCCGGCATGCATGCCTCGCTGCTCGGCTTCTGCCTCGAAAGCCTGATCATCGACAACGACATGCTCGGCCACTGCCTGCGCTGCGTGCGCGGCATCGAGGTGACGGATGAGGCGCTGTCGATCGACACCATCACCGATGTCTGCCTCAAGGGTCCCGGCCACTACCTCGGCAACGAGCAGACGCTGAAGCTGATGCAGACCGAATATTTCTACCCCGCCGTCGGCGACCGTTTCTCGCCGAAGGAATGGAACGAAAAGGGCCGGCCAGACATCCTGCAACGGGCGATCGCCGAGAAGAAGCGTGTGCTGGCCGAGCGTTTTCCGCGCCATGTGTCGCGC
>NZ_RZSC01000355.1:0-5938 GCF_003998155.1 Mesorhizobium sp. M1E.F.Ca.ET.063.01.1.1 | reverse complement strand
GAAGTATGATGTGAGGTTGGGCGCTGTCCGCGAAGCCCTGTCGAAACTCTCGGCCGAGGGCCTTGTCGACGCCAGGGCGCAGCGTGGATACACGGTCTCGGACGTGTCTCCGGAAGACCTCGCAGAATTGACCGATGCCCGCGTCCGCATCGAGCAGGAGTGTCTCAAGCTGGCGATCGAGAAAGGCGGGCTCGAGTGGGAGACGGACATCGTGGCTGCCCTCCACCGTCTCAGCCACACGCCGTATACGATGCCCGATGACCCTGCCGTTCTGGATCAGCGCTGGGTCAAGGCGCATCGTGAATTTCACCGTGCTTTGGTGTCAGCCTGCGACAACCGCTGGCTGCTTCGGATTCGTGGGCAGCTTTACGATCAAAGCGAGCGCTACCGTCAGCTCTCGGTGCCGCTCGCCAGAGCCGAACGCGATGTGGCGCAAGAGCATAGAAACATCGCGGATGCGGTCATCGCTCGCGATGTGGCCCGCGCCTGCGCGGCGATAGCATCGCATATGTGGACGACAACGCAGATCGTCACGACCGGGCTCACCTGAGCACTGGAGCTTACCTCAAGAAGCCCCAGTGTGGAAAACAAGTCTACGCATGATCTTGAACGACGGCCTTGTGCTCGGTGCCGTCGGCTTTCCAGCTTAACCGTCCGGAAGGGGACGTTCCGCTTCTGATGCGGTGGACGGCTCTCCACCCGCCCAGCGATATGATCGTGGGGCCAGAGAGTCTGGACAACCCCGCTGGACTATGGATGGCGGCGTACGCGGGTCCGATTTCGACGGCAGCTTGCGCCCAATGGAGGGCTTCACGTTCGTTTCGCTAATCTAATTTTGCCCGCCTGACCGGCAGAAAGTTAGAATTTATATAGCACAAACAACGGAGTTCCCAGTTTCATCCTGTCGGGTGCGCCACAATTTCTCTTATGTTTCAAAGGCGTACGCAGCAGGCAGCTGATCGCCCCGCGGACCGCTGCCCAGAGCGCATAAGCGCCACAGGTCGCTTTTGCCGGCGATAGAACGCCGCAAATTGGCACGAGCCCTGGCGCTTCATCCGAACAGTGAAACGATGGAGTCGCGCTGCTGCCAGATCATGACCGCGCCACTAAGAGCCATGAAACCCACGACAATCGCTCGGAACCGCATCTCCGGCATATTTCGGAGGAGCCGCTTAGCGAGCCAGTTCGAGGCCAGGGCGCCGGCGCCGGCAGCTAAGCCAAGAAGCCACATATTGCCAGTCATGGCATCCAGTGTCGTATAGGTGCCGATCTTCACGAGATGGGTCGGCAAGGAAACTGCTGTCTTAGTGCCGACCATACGTTCTTTTGTAATGCCGGCATTGAGGTAGAGCGTGTTCATGACCGAACCTACGGCGCCGATCAACCCGTCTAGGAATCCGGTTACCAGTTCAGCTGGAAAGAACCACCACTTCGCAACGTCAAAGGTCCGCTGCTTCCGGCCGAAGCGGTACTGTAGAACCGTTGAAATTAGGAAGAGGCCGACGACGATCTGCAGCCACTCCGCAGGGGCCGTGGAGAACAGAACCGCACCGAGGAATCCGCCGATGAGGGCACCCGGAAGCCCGCATTTGACCACCGACCACTCGATGTCTCTCCAGAACACGAATGCCCGACCGCCGCCCGCTACCATCGTGGCCAGTGTCGTCACCGGAGCCACCGCCTGTGCTCCGGCGATGAAACCCACTAGTGGGACGAGGAGCAATTCTCCGCCACCACCACCGACTGTCGATACGATCCAGGCAACGAAGCCTGACACCACAAGGAGAATATACTCGACCATCCGACCCTCCGCTCACCTGTCTGGCTCGTGCGAATTGTCTTCGAAGTTCGACCGGCAACGGCCTTCAGCGGCCGGCTCGCGGAAACAGCTCGATCGGATTTCCGGAGGGGTCCTCGAGCAGGATCTGGTTTCCCCCGATGCCCTTCCACGATCTCGTTTCGGAAACAGCAATTCGCTCGCCTACCTGGATTGCTCGCGCGAATGCTGGGGATGAATGCTAACGCCAGCGTACCGGTACGCTAGCTTCAGTCCTTCTTGAACTCGAATAGCTCGATGACGTTGCCCGAAGGATCTTCGATCAAGATGGCGCGACCGGCGCCGCCGTCGCTTATATCGCCGCGGAATCGTGCATGAGCCCGGCGCAACCGCTCAATCAGAACGTCGAGCTCCTTCGTGACGATCATAAACCGGTTCCACCCGCCAGGCCTCGGATCGCCGCCCGCCTGACCACCGCTTCCCGCGCCTGGGGCGCTGAGATATAGCGTGAATTCGTCGCGCAACAGCGCGGCGAACTTGCCCGGATTGTGCTTGTCGACCTTGAAATCGAGATTGTCTTGATAGAACTCGACCGCTTCGTCGACGTCGGCAACGATATATCGGACGGAAATCATTCAAACTCCTTCCGTCTCCGATAACCCGCGATGGTATATTCAGTTCCTTCTAAAGGCCGGCCGCGCCTGACCGTTTAGTAGGTGATCTTCGGGTACCAGTCGGTCCCGCGGCCCCCCGGCGTCCAGTCCAGGACATTCCATAGCATCATCAGGTCCGGCTCGGTTGTCGGGTCCTTGCCCGGATCGGCTGACTCGAAACCGAGCTCCGCGCCCCAGAAGTGCCGGATGGTGCCGTCGCGCCGGGTGAAGACGTTCTCGGCGGCCGTGTCGGTCCCATCGTCCATGATGGCGTGGTAGTCCCGGCTGAAATTGCCGTTGAGGTCGGCATAGAGCGGCAGGTTCTTCCAGCCGCGCTCCACCTTGAAGGCGATCTGACGCTCGATGGCCGAAAGGCCTACGACCGCGAGGGCGATCCGCTGGCGGAGGTGGTCGGCGTTGCCGTCCAGGCAGCTCAAGAGCGCGGTGCACATGGGGCAAGGGCGCTGGCGCTTGGGACCGTACATCCAGTTGTAGACGAACAGGGTGTCCTTATCGCCGAAGAGCGCCTCGAAGCCGACGGGATTGGCGCCGGCCACGCTGCTGGCTTCGCCCATGAACTGATAGTCGCCTTTCACCTCACCGCCAGGCGGCAAGGCGCGACGCTGGGCGGCTACACGCGCAATGTGGCGATTGAGTTCGATCTCCTCGGCCAGCAGGGCCTCGCGCGCCTTGCGGTACTCGGCGCTCTCGTTCGGCTGGCGGGCGCGGTTCTTGTGAGCGATTGCAGTGGCGGGTTGCAGAGCGGTGCCGTCGGCCATGACCTTCTCCCAATTCAAACCACTCTAACTGGCTACCCGCCTTAGGGTTCCGCCTGGATCGTTGCCGCGGCCGATGGATGGCGCTCGATACCGATGTCGAAGCTCCCCTATTGATGTGGTCGAAGGAATCGCCGTCCAGATCAACGTTCTCGCCCCGATGCGGGTTGGAGGCCGGCGGCGGCGATGCCGGTAGAGACGCGGGCGAAGACGGCAAGTATGAAGACACCGGCTTGCACGCCGCCTGCGGGCCGCCGATCTGGTAGTGCATGAGCCAGATCCAGACCAGCAGAACCAAGAAGGTGAAGTGCATGCGGATGGTCGTGCCGGCGATCGTGCCCAGGTTCAGTGACCAGCCTGTTGGCATAATTGTCCAGCAGCGCTTCACATTTGGCGGCGTTTTATGTCGATTGATGCTCGACCAGGCGTTCTTTAGCGCGACAGCTTGTCCCTAATCGTATCAATCAGCTTTTCGGCTGCGGCACGCCCAGCATCAATGGCTTCTTTCGCTCGGTCGAAATCCATAAGGTTGATCGAGGTAACAGCTGGAGCGATCAGCACGTGCGGCGGCTCGCCGGCTAAGCGCGAGCGGGTGATCCTCTCCTGCATGATATTAAGCGCGTTGACGAGTACGTCGAAATAGCCGGGGGATTGGGGATCGCCCTTTACGAGGTAGGGCAAGATGCGTTCTGCAGGGTTGCGCATGGCGGCTGGTATCTGGCCCAGCAGCTGAGCTACCCGCGCCGCACGTACGGCCTCCCCGTCGATGCCGAGACCAGCGCGCAGCTTCTCCCTCCGCCGCCCGAGAAGGCCCTCGCTGACACTAACGGCGATGATAAAGTCCGCACCGAGCGCGCGGCAGGCAGAGACTGGAACTTGGTTGACCAGCCCTCCATCGACGAGCCACCGATCGTCGAACAGCACCGGGCTGAGAATACCCGGCATGGAGATGGAGGCCCGTATTGCTCCAGCAACTGATCCTTTCTCCAACCAGATCTCGCGCCCGTCGGCTAGGTCAGTTGCGATCGCCACGAAGGCGACAGAAAAGGATTCGATCGGCTGGTCTATTCCCAATTCCTCCAAGAGGTTCTGGACCCGCTGTCCCTCGATGAGGCCGCCCCTTTTGAGACTGATGTCGAGAAGCGACATGATCGTACGTCGATCCACTGCTTCGGCCCATCTGCGCAAAACGTCGAACCTGCCGGCCGCAAAGGCCCCGCCCACCAGCGCTCCCATGGAGGTGCCGGCGATGGCCATCGGCTCGATACCGGCTTCGAGCAGTGCTTCGATGACGCCAATGTGCGACCAGCCGCGCGCCGCGCCGCCTCCGAGTGCCAAACCTATTTTGTGGGGAGCCATCTATTAAGCCCTCGCCGTGCAATCTAACCTATTCTCAGCGTTTGAAAGGGAGGCTCCGGCTGGTCACAATCGGAGTCAAGCGCGTTTGCCAGGAATTTCTTGCTTGATGGGCAATGCCATCGACAGCCGGTGGCGAAAACTTTGCGCCGACGCGCCGCATACATTCACTGGAAAAATCCGTGATTGCCGTTGATCCGACCCGCACCCATGACTAATTGGCAGGTTGCGGATCGGGCCCCTCTGGCGGACGCTGGTGAAGCTCCGTGATGTCGGACCGCATCGGAACGATCCGATGCCTTGACAGTCCGGCACTCGACGCAACAGGCACGTACGATCGCTCCGATCATCAGTGATCAAGAGGAGCGATACCATGGATTTTTTCTTTTCGACTGGCTTGGCACGCCTGCCTGGTTCTGGCTGGCCTTTCTCGGCCTCGTTGTCGCGCTCACCGCATTTGATCTCGGCGTCCTTCACAAGGAAGCTGGTGCGCCAGGATCAGGCGATCGTCAGAAACCTCGATCGGCACGGCAAAAACGACTGACATGCGCGAGCGAGTCTTGCGGTGCCGCTATTCGGTGGGACGCCGGATACGCTCGACGTGGCTAGCGGCGGCGATCACGCAAGGCGACCATTGCGGCAATCGTGGTTGTGGCGGTGACACGTCAGCATGTGGTCGTTGGATTGGCAGATGAAGATGTCGATGGACCCGTCGGCTTCGACAGCGCCGCCCAGCGCAAGCGAGAGTTCGCCGCCGACATGGCGCTCCAGTCCCACGCCTTGCGCATGGCCGCGGAGGGTGCCGTCACCGCATACGAGCAGGTCGTCGGCGAGGCCTGGAAGCCCTTCGAGCGCGCGATCGAGAATCCTGGCAAGACGGTCGACCGGAAGGCGGCCGAGCTGCAGATGGCGGCTCTCGGATGAGCCGCCGAGGGCGGGGCTTCGGCCCCGCCACTTATCGGGCGTGTGCGACAGCGAGATCGATTTGAAAACGGGTGGTTTGCGCCTCATGGCAGTCTTTCCTACGATCCCGCCCATTCACCAAAAGCGGTCATCGCTATTGCAGAGGCCACAGGCAGCTTGGCGCCCAATTTCGGACGCTCAAGCAAGTTTGAACAGCTCCGGAAAGCGGACATATCCTGTATTGGCTCCTTCGTTTTGACTTTCTGATCGTCCGCAAATCCAAGCGGCCCCAAGTTATGACAAAACTCGGCTCGGCTTCAGATCACCGCTTTCTATCAAACGGATCAAAGTGCGGCGCGCTCACTTCTGCCCTCCAGCGATTGAGCGCTTCCTGCTGCCACGCTCCCGCTCGAGCCGGTAGACGTCGGGCAATGGTTGCCAGTCCTTCGGCGTCAGCCGCATGCACCATTTCT
>NZ_RZSC01000354.1:0-5943 GCF_003998155.1 Mesorhizobium sp. M1E.F.Ca.ET.063.01.1.1 | reverse complement strand
CCGGCGCCCGCCGCCCCCGTCCTTCCCGGGTCGCCGACGGCGGTAGTGAAGCCTTTCTACGAGCATCTCGGTCTGGAATTGGACCCGGCCCAGCGCAAGAACTTCATCGACCCGGCCAAGAGCGTGCTCGACAAGAGCGACGCGCTGCGTGCCTCCGGGCAGGGCGAATGCCTCGACCCCAACATGGCCCTCGACAATGCCGACTACGACAAGTTCGCCATCGACAAGAGCCTGCGCACCATCGAAGCCATCCATGGCGACGAGGCCAAGGTGGTCGTGGCCTTCGTCGCTGCTGGCAACAAGCATCGGCTTGAATGGAAGCTGAAGAAGGTCGGCGGCGACTGGAAGATCGCCGATCTCCTGTCGGTCACCGGCGAATGGGCGTTGAGCCAATACCAGTGCGAATGAGCGCGATTAACCCAGTCCCCTCAGCCCCTTCCGCGATAGGGCGCCACGCCGGTGTCGGGCAGCCAGGCGCCTTCGGGCGGAGCGCCGGTCTGCCAGAAGACATCGATCGGAATGCCGCCGCGCGGGAACCAGTAGCCGCCGACGCGCAACCAGAGCGGCTTGGTCGCCTCGACGATGCGGCGGCCGATCATGACGGTGCATTCCTCATGGAAGGCGCCGTGGTTGCGGAACGAGGTCATGAACAGTTTCAGCGACTTCGATTCCACCAGCGTCTTGTCGGGCGCGTAGTCGATGACAATGTGGGCGAAGTCGGGCTGGCCGGTGACCGGGCAGAGCGAGGTGAATTCCGGGCAGGTGAAGCGCACGATCGCCGGCGGCCCGTCGCCGCGATTGAAGGGCACGGTCTCCAGGACCGCCTGTTCGGGGCTTTGTGGCGTCTCGACGTGCTTGCCGAGCTGGGTGAGGTTTTTTGCATCAGTCATGGGCGGCTCCTTGCTCCCAGCCGTTGGAAGCGCAGTTCAACGGGCGGGTGCGAAACGAAGGTTGAAGAAGCGCTGCAGTCCTCTCGGGCGCAGCGCGTTTGACCGCTCATTAGCACAATTTGAAACGGCAGGAAGACGATGACCAGCAACGACCCGCTTCTCCAACCTTACCAGCTCAAGCACCTGACGCTGAAGAACCGGGTGATGTCGACCAGTCACGAGCCGGCCTATTCCGAGGACGGCATGCCGAAAGAGCGCTACCGGCTCTACCATGCCGAGAAGGCCAAGGGCGGCATGGCGCTGACCATGACGGCGGGCTCGGCGATCGTCTCGCGCGACAGCCCGGCCGCCTTCGGCAATCTGCATGTCTATGACGATCGCATCGTGCCGTGGCTGGCGGAACTCGCTGATGCCTGTCACGAGCATGACTGCAAGGTGATGATCCAGATCACCCATCTCGGGCGCCGCACCGGCTGGAACAAGGCGGACTGGCTGCCGGTGCTTTCGGCTTCGCCGGTGCGCGAGCCGGCGCATCGCGCCTTTCCCAAGACCATCGAGGATTGGGATATCGAGCGCATCGTCGCCGACTATGCTTCCGCCGCGCAGCGCTGCCAGGCCGCCGGCCTCGACGGCATCGAGTTCGAGGCCTACGGCCATCTGATGGACGGCTTCTGGTCGCCGGCCACCAACCATCGCGACGACGATTTCGGCGGCTCGCTCGACAACCGGCTGCGCTTCACCAACCTGGTGCTGGACGCGGTGCGCGCGGCCGTCGGCGAAAAATTCGTCGTCGGCATCCGCATGGTTGCGGACGAGGATTTCGAAAAAGGCCTGTCGAAGGAGGAGGGCGTCGAGATCGCCCGACGCCTGGCCTCATCCGGCAAGGTCGATTTCCTCAACATCATCCGTGGTTCGATCGAGACCGACGCGGCGCTGACCAAGGTCATCCCGGTGACCGGCATGCGTTCCTCGCCGCATCTCGACTTCGCCGGCGAGGTGAAGGCGGCGACGAAATTCCCGACCTTCCACGCGGCGCGCATCTCCGATGTCGCCACGGCGCGCCATGCGATCGCCACCGGCAAGCTCGACATGGTCGGCATGACGCGCGCCCATATTGCCGATCCCTATATCGTCAAGAAGGTGATGGAGGGCCGCGAGCACGAGATCCGTCCTTGCGTTGGCGCAACCTACTGCCTCGACCGCATCTATGAAGGCGGCGAGGCGCTTTGCGTCCACAATGCCGCGACCGGCCGCGAAGCGACGATCCCGCATGTCATCGCCAAAAGCAAAGGGCCGAAGAAGCGGGTGGTCGTCGTCGGGGCCGGGGCCGGCGGGCTCGAAGCCGCGCGGGTCGCCGCCGAACGCGGCCATCAGGTGACGGTGCTCGAAGCGTCGAGCCAGGCCGGCGGCCAGGTGCGGCTCGCGACGCAAAATCCGCGCCGCAAGGAACTGATCGGCATCATCGACTGGCGGCTCGCGGAACTGGACCGCCTCGGCGTCGAGATCCGCTACGACACATGGGCCGAGAAGAACGATGTGCTGGCGCTGTCTCCGGATGTGGTCATCGTCGCGACAGGCGGCCTGCCGCAGAACCCGCCGCTGGCGGCGGGCGACAACCTCGTCACCTCGAGCTGGGACATCATGGCGGGCAGCGTCAAGCCGGCCGAGAACGTGCTGCTCTATGACGACAATGGCGGCCATCAGGGGATGGGCGCGGCGGAGTTGATCGCCAACAGCGGCGCGAAGCTGGAGCTGGTCTCGCCGGAGCGCTTCTTCGCGCCGGAAATGGGCGGCCTGAACCACGTTCCCTATATGCGCGCCTTCCACGAGAAAGGCGTCACCGTCACCATCAACACCCGTCTGCGCTCGGTGCGGCGCGAGGGCAACCAGCTCATTGCCGAGTTGGCCTCGGACTTCGCCGATGGCTGGCGCGGCGAGCGGCGGGTCGATCAGGTGGTGGTCGAGCATGGCACGGCGCCGCTCGACGATCTCTATTTATCGCTGAAGCCGCTGTCGAGGAATGGCGGCGCGGTCGATTACGAGCGGCTGGTGAGCGGCGGCGACATCTTTCCGTCACGCAATCCGGAAGGCGGCTTCGTCGTATTTCGCATCGGCGACGCGGTCGCCTCGCGAAACATCCATGCAGCCATCTATGACGGGATCAGGTTCGGGATCCGAATCTGAGGCATGGAGCGTGATCCCAACCTCCGGTTCGGAGAAGATCATGCTCAATCGGTGGCGCGCAACCGACCTAGCAAGGAGAGCCACCTGCCGCTTTGGTCCGTTGCGCGCCGCGCATGACGCCGGCCTGATGCCGGCGTCGTGCGATACTCAAAACATCCTGGCGGTCGCCATGCAAAGCACGGTGATGACCAGCAGCCCGCCGGCGATGCGTTCGCCTCTGGTCGTTTTCGCGCGCAACTGGGTTTGCGTCGCCGCATCTGCAGTGGCCAACTGCCTGCTGGCGGAGCCGACCAGCGCGCCTTGCACGCCTGCGGCGATCAGCGCCGTCACGATACCGAGCGCCAGCACCTTTTCCATCGAGCCGAAGACACCTTCATGGAAAAAATACCAAAGCAATATGCCGGTCAGGAAAACCAAACCGGCCGCCCCCATTTGCGGTCGGAAGAACCGTTCCGCTCGAATATCGGGATCGCGGGCGACCGCTATGGTCGTGCCGGCCCAGAACACGCCGGCCATGACATGCAGGCCGATGACGACGATGTAGACATATTGCATGACCGCATTCCTCTCGTTCGCCCGCCCGCCTGCGTGTCGCAGTGCCGGTCGGTTGGTTCCGGCGGCACCATGAATAAGACAAAATTAGATATCTAATGGTTAGATGTCAATGCATCGTGCAGTATTTCGCCAATCCATTGCTTGTTTTAGTGTCCGGCCATGACGCCGTTTGATCGCCCGCCAGTCGGCATGAATCTCGCCCGCACGTCCAAGGTGGTGGCGCAGGCCTTCGACGCCGCCCTGGTCGAGGCCGGCGGCACGCTGCCGGTCTGGCTGACCTTGCTCTCGGTCAAGTCGAAGGAACTCGCCAACCAGCGCGAGCTTGCCGGCATGATCGGAATCCAGGGCGCGACGCTGACCCATCATCTCAACGCCATGGAGGCGCAAGGGTTGCTGACGCGCCGCCGCGATCCAGGAAACCGCAGGGTCCACCAGGTGGCCCTGACTGAAGCCGGCGAAGCGCTGTTCGAGAGATTGCGGATGGCTGCGATCGCCTTCGACAAGCGGTTACGGAGCGGAATTGCCGATGAGAGGCTGGCCGAATTCGCGGAAGTGCTTGCAGCACTCCGTGGGAATGTCGGGGATTAAACCGCCTCAGTCGTAGGTCGCGATGGCGCCGAAGGCGTAGTGGCGCAGCCTGAGCGCCGCGATCAGTGCGGTGAGCTTCGCCTTGCCGTCGAAGGCGTCCTGGAACATCTCGTCATGCATCAACAGGATCAGCCTGCCCGGCTTGACGAAATTGCCGTAGCCGAACAGATGATCGATCTCGCTCACCAGATGGTCGACGCTCTGCACCGGCTTGCCGCTGTCTTCATGCACCCATTCATGATCCCAGCCATAGAGCCAGAATCCTGACGCGGCGACGAACTCGTAGTCCGGGTCCTCGCGGCCGGCCTGCGCCAGCCCAAGCGAGTTGTCGTCTTTCGACATCGACGGCAGCCGGAACACGTCGCGCCCCGGCAGCCGCGCGCGCACGGCGGGCTTCAGGCCAAGCACGGCATTGGCCCTCAGCATGTCCGCGACCACGCCCTCGGTGTCGCCGTAGAAATGCCGGTAGTGGTTGTAGGCATGGCTGTAGCTGTGATTGCCGATCGTCACCAACGGCATCGATTTCGCCCGCTGCAGCAGCGCCCGGTTGGCTGCATTGGCTTCGGCATGCATGCCGACCATGAACAGTGTCGCCGGCACCTGCTCGGCCTGCAGCACGTCGAGGATATTGGCTGTGCCGTTCAGCGGACCGTCGTCGAAGGTGAGATAGATGGTCCGGTCGGCGGCAAGCGCAGGACACGCCACCAGCAACAGCGTCAGTACAAGAAGTCGAAGCGGCATCCGCAAGTTCCGGTTGCAATCGCGGCAGGCCGCCATGCTTGTCCAAGCTTGTCAAGCTTGCCGGTCGATCGCGCTATGCCAGGCTGCCTTGCAGCACCTTGAGCTTCGCCTTCTTCGGGCTGCGCGCCATCAGCCATTCGCGCGCCTTGTCCTGCGGCATCGGGAAGGCGATCGAATAGCCCTGCACCTGGTCGCAGCCGATCGCCATAAGCGAGTCGAGCTCGGCCTCGGTTTCCGCGCCCTCGGCGACGATCGAGATGCCCAGCCCGCGGGCAAGCTCGGTGATGGCGCGCACGATCTTGGTGTTGTCGCCGTTCTCGTTGATGTTCTGCACGAAGCGGCGGTCGATCTTCAACCGGTCGATCTCGTTCGGATTAACGTGGCTGAGCGACGCATAGCCGGTGCCGAAATCATCGAGCTCGAGATGCACGCCGGCGGCGCGGATGTGCCTGAGCTTGGCGGCGATACCGGTCTTTTCGTCGTCGAGGATGACGGATTCGACGATTTCCAGCGACAGCTTCTGCGGCGCGAGCCCGGCCCGCTCCAGTGTCTCGAACAGGAACTTGTCGAAATCCGGCTCGCGCAGCTCGGTGCCCGAGACGTTGACGGCGATGCGCCCGAAGTCGATGCCGGCGCGGTCCCATTCGGCCGCTTCGTCGATCGCCTTGGTGATGACGATACGGCCGATATCGGGCATGAAGCCGCATTTTTCGGCGACGGGGATGAACTCGCCGGGCGAGATCATGCCGCGTGCGGCATGCTTCCAGCGCACCAGCGCCTCGATGCCGCTGATCTTGCCGCTGGTGAGCGACACCTGTGGCTGGAAATAGACCTCGAAGGTCTTTTCGGAGATCGCGGTGCGGATGTCTTGCTCGAGCTGCTTGCGGTAGTCGAGCTCGCGCCGAAGCTCCTCGGAGAAGAAGGAGAAGCTTCCGCCGCCGAGCTTCTTGGCCGAATAGAGCGCGAGATCGGCATGGACAAGCAG
>NZ_RZSC01000353.1:3438-5945 GCF_003998155.1 Mesorhizobium sp. M1E.F.Ca.ET.063.01.1.1 | reverse complement strand
CCGTCATCGCCGGCCACGGCGTCGCGCTTTGTCCGATCGAGGTTTTCCGCGAGGAGTTGATGCGCGGCGACCTCGTCGTTCTTTCCGACATCGCGACCGATGCCGACAAGGGCTACTTTCTGACGATGTCGGCGCAACCTTCCGCTGCCGAGATCAAGTTCGCGGACTGGTTCCGCGATCAGGTCTCGACAGGAGGGGATGCCGGCGTCTGACGGCGCCGTCGGCCACTACATCACGTGACGACGAATCCGTGCGCGAACGGATCACGGTCGTCGATGAAGATGGTGTTCAATCCGGTCATGCGAGCCCAGCCGCCGATCGAGGGGACGATCGCCGGCTTGCCGGCCACGCTGACCTCCTTTTCGACCCGGCCTCTGAACAGCGAGCCGATGATCGATTCATGCACGAAGCTTTCGCCCGCTTTCAGCTTGCCCTTGGCGTGGAGTTGCGCCATGCGCGCCGAGGTGCCTGTGCCGCAAGGCGAGCGGTCGATCGCCTTGTCGCCATAGAAGACGGCGTTGCGCGCATCGGCCTCGGCGTGCTTCGGCTTGCCGGTCCACAGCATGTGCGACAACCGGTTGATGCCCGGGTTTTCCGGGTGCACGAAGGAATACTTCTCGTTGAGGCGCTGGCGCACCACGGGGCTCCAGGCGATGAGATCGCCGGCCGAATGCTCGGCCATGTCGCGGTAGTTCTTCTGCGGTTCGACGATGGCGTAGAAATTGCCGCCATAGGCGACGTCAACGCTGATCTCGCCAAGCACCGGGCATTCCACCGTCAATCCTTCGGCGTAGAGGAAGGACGGCACATTGGTAATGCGCACCTCCTCGACATATTCGCCGACCTGTTTGTATTCGGCGACGACGAGACCGGCCGGCGTGTCGAGCCTGAGCACACCCGGCGTCTTGGGCTTCACCAGCCCATGCTCGATGGCAAAAGTCACAGTGCCGATCGTGCCGTGGCCGCACATCGGCAGGCAACCCGACGTCTCGATGAAAAGGATGGCGATGTCGCAGTCCTCGCGTGTCGGCGGATAGAGGATCGAGCCCGACATCACGTCATGGCCGCGCGGCTCGAACATCAGGCCGGTGCGGATCCAGTCGTACTCGGCAAGGAAATGCGCGCGCCGCTCCATCATCGTCGCGCCTTCAAGCAGCGGTCCGCCACCTGCGACCAGCCGCACCGGATTGCCGCAGGTGTGGCCGTCGATGCAGAAGAAGGATTTCCTGGCCATGGTGCTCTCTTGTACTGTCAGAACCGCTGCGGGCGGAAAGGCTTGAGATCGAGCGGTGGAGTTTGCCCGAGAACGAGATCGCGGATCAAGCGGCCGGTCGCCACCGCCTGGGTCAGGCCGAGATGGCCGTGGCCGAAAGCATAGAAGACATTCGGTGTCCGTGCCCGCCCGATGACCGGCAGCGAATCCGGCAGCGACGGGCGAAAACCCATCCACTCGATGCCGCCCGACGGATCGAGGCCCGGCAGAAAGCGCTTTGCTTTTTCCAGCATCGCCTTCGAGCGCGCGTAATTCGGCGGCCGCTCGATGCCGCCGAGCTCGACGGCGCCGCCGACGCGCACGCCCGTTTCCAGCGGCGTGATGACGAAGCCGTGTCCGGAAAAGATCAATTGCCGCTTCACGTCGAAGGCCGACACCGGCAGCGTCGTGTTGTAGCCGCGCTCGGTCTCCAGCGGGATGCGGTCGCCGAGATTTCTGGCCAAGAGATGCGACCACGCTCCGGCCGCGATGACGAGTTGCTTCGCCTTGCGGGTCGTGCCGTCGGCAAGCATGACCGCGGCGCCATCCGCGCCGGCTTCGACGCGATCGATACGCGCATGCTCGAGACGGGCGCCGAGCCGCTCCGCATAGGCCCACACCGCCTTGCCGAGCAGCTTCGGATCGGCGACCGTCTTCCAGCTCGGCACGAAAGTGCCCTTGACGAAGCGTGGCGCGAGGCCCGGCTGAAGCGCGGCCATCTCTTCCCCCTCGACATGGCGGAAGCCGATGTCGAAGCGCTCCCGCGCCGCCCAACCCAACAATGAGGCGCGAAACTCAGCTTCGCTTTCGTAGAGTTCGAGCGAGCCGTCCTCGCGCAGCATCGGCCTCGTGCCGGAGCGGTCGAGCAGGCCCATCCATTCGGCTTCGGCGAGCTTCATCATGCCGGCCTGCGCCGCGAGGCTCGTCTCATAGTGTCTGGAGTTGCCCGCGCGCCAGAAGCGGATCAGCCAGGGAAGGAGCTTGGGCAGATAGGCGGGCGGGATGGAGAGCGGCCCGAGCGGGTCGGCAAGCCATTTCGGCAGTTGCCTGATCATCCCCTTATGCGCCAGCGGCAGCACGTCGGAGAAGGCGAAGGCGGCGGCGTTGCCGGAGCTCGTCTCCTCGCAGATGCCGGTGCGGTCAAAAATGGTGACGCGGCGACCGGCCTCGGCAAGCAAGGTCGCCACGCAGATGCCGATAATGCCGCCGCCGACAATGGCGACGTCTTCGCCTTCTCCCCGTTCTCGGGGAGAAG
>NZ_RZSC01000353.1:0-3428 GCF_003998155.1 Mesorhizobium sp. M1E.F.Ca.ET.063.01.1.1 | reverse complement strand
TTCCCGGGGAGAAGGCGCCCGCGGGGCGGATGAGGGGTGGCGCCCCTCTTCTGAAGATTTGGAATTCCCCTGCACGTTGGCGCTGCCCCTCATCCGCCTTCCGCCGTCTTCTCCCCGTGAACGGGGAGAAGAAAGCCAATCAAAACGCCGGCAGTTCCGGCCGCACGGCCAGCGCATCCCTGACGATCTTTTCCACCGCCTTGCGGCGCTCGCCCGACAGCGGCTGGCGCGGCATGCGAACGCGGTCATTGGTATCGATCGCCAGCACTTCGGCAAGCTTGATGTTTTGGACCAGATAGGTCGAGACATCGAGGTCGAGCAGCGGGCGGAACCAGCGATAGATCTTCAGCGCCTCCTCGCGGCGGCCTTTTCTCATCAGCCGGTAGATGGCAACGGTCTCGCGCGGGAAGGCGGTGACCAGACCGGCAACCCAGCCGATGGCGCCGACCGACAGCGCCTCGAAAGCGAGGTTGTCGACGCCGGTGAAGAGATCGTAGCGGTCGCCGAGGCGGTTGATGATCTCGGTCGAGCGGCGGATGTCGTCGGAGGATTCCTTGATGGCGACGAAGCGTTTGTCCGACGCCAGTTCCTCCATCAGGTCGACGGTTACGTCGACGCGATAGGCGAGCCGGTTGGAATAGATCATGACCGGCAGGTCGCCGGCTTCGGCGACCGCGCGAAGGGCAGCTACCGTCTCTTGGCGGTCGGTGTGGTAGATCGGACTAGGAACCACCATCAGGCCGTTGGCGCCTTCCCTGGCGGCGCGGCGCGCGATGCTGGCCGCCTCGCGCGTGCCGGGCTCGTTGACGGTCAAAAGCACGGGCTTCTTGCCGGCGACCTTCTGCGCCGTCTTCAGCACCTCGATCTTCTCGTCATGCGACAGCATCGGCCCTTCGCCGAGCGAACCGCAGACGATGATGCCGTCGCAGCCGGCCTCAATCTGCAGGCCAAAGCAGCGCTCCATCTCGGCGTGGTCGAGACGGTCGTCGGCGGTGAATTTGGTCGTGACTGCGGGGAAGACTCCGGCCCACATGGTTAGTTCTCCATCTGATATATCAGCGGTATATTTATTAAGAAACAGGCTGTCAACACGGATTCCATTATGATATATAAAAAATATATCAGGAGCTGCCCATTGATATCCCCTTTGATATCCATCGAGACCAGCGCGGCCTTCGAGCCGGTTGCGACCAAGGCCTACCGTGCGCTGGAGCACATGATCGTGACCCTCGAACTGGCCCCCGCAAGCTTCGTCACCGAGGGAGCGTTGATCGAGCGGCTGGGCTTCGGCCGCACTCCCGTTCGCGAGGCGATCCAGCGGCTGGCCTGGGAGGGCTTGCTCGACGTCAGGCCCCGCGCCGGCATCGCGGTCGCGCCGCTTCACCCCGGCGACTGGCTGCGCGTGCTTGACGCCCGGCGCGGCGTCGAGGTGGTGCTTGCCCGCTCCGCCGCCCGCTTCGTCACCCGCGAGGCTGCCGACCTTTTTCACGAGGCGGCCCTTGCCATGCAGAAGGCTGTGATCTCCGGCAACGTGCTTGCCTTCATCCAGGCCGACAAGCAGCTCGACGAGGCGCTGGCGATCGCCGCCGACAATCCGTTCGCGGCTCGTGTGGCGGCCCCCCTGCAGACGCACAGCCGCCGCTTCTGGTTCCGCTACAAGGCGGATACCGGCCTCGCTGAATCGGCCGAGCACCATGTCGCGCTGATCCGCTCGATCCTCGATGGCGACGAGGAAGCCGCCGCCAGGGACGCCGAGAAGCTGATGGCGCTGCTGCGCGGTCATGCCGAGGTGGCGGCTACGCGATAAGCAGAATGGTTCTGGACTTGCTCCGGGCGGCTCAGCCGCCCGGCTGTCTGACCGGGGTGGCCAGCGTGTCTTCCCATCCCTCGCCCGCGGCCAGGATGCAGCTCTGGCCCTTAACGTCGGTCATCAGGATGGTCCAGGTTCCGCTCTCTGACACAAACAACTCGAAGACGGCGACCTCTCCGGCTACGCCATAGCCGAGCCGCTTCTCCTCGAATGCTTCTGCCAGCCTGGCGACCAGATAGGTATGGCCGCCACAGATGACTTGCGCCTGCGCCGGGAATGCGGACAGCGCCAACATGGCGCCGACTGCCGCCAGCTTGACCCATCGAAACGAAAATTCGCGTGCCATGGGGCACCTCCTTCGCCTTCGCATTCCGGCAAGGGAGGCACATTTGGCCGCCTCAGCGTGCCGGAACGCTCCAGGCCGGGTCCGACGTCTTCATCACGTCACTCCTTCTGGTTTCCGGTCTGTCGCAGGGAGATTTATCGCTCCCTGGATTCGATATGGTGAAGCCGCGCCCCGTAAACAAGCGGCGCTTCTGGAGGGCATCTTGTCGGCTTCACTCAGGCGCCTGGCAATGCCGCGTTGATCGTCGGGCTGTCCCAGCCTTCGCCGACGGACAGGATGCAGCTCTGGCCCTTGGTATCGGAGGCCAGCACGGTCCAGCTGCCCTGGTCGGATACGAAAATCTCGAGCACGACGTTCGGATTGATCAGCCCACGCCCGGCCTCGCTCTCGTGGAACTTGTCGCCGAGCGCCTTGATGATGTCGGCCCGTGGTGCGCATTGCGCGGCCGCATCGGCCTGAACGGCCCCGCCAGGCATCGCAACCGCCGCAAGGCATATCGTCGCCATAAGAAATCGTGTCATCTGACACCTCCTCGCGCCAGACGAGAACCCCGGCTGCCACCGGCGCTGTTTGATTGGCCTGCACGCATGGCAGGAATACAGCCTAAGGCGGATGGTGGTCTGTTGGTTCCATCACACGGCGACGGAATTATTAGGATGTGCGGATGCTTCCTGGCTGTGCCGCGCCGGAATCCATGTGCTTAAAGCTGCGCCTCGCCGGGACTGTCGACCGGCCATCACAACAAATTTGCGCGTTATGTGGATGAGAAGGCCACATGGCCTTCCTCCGAAGGTCCACAAAAAGAAAGCGCGGTTTGCACCGCGCTTTCCCAGAACTGATTGTCCGGTCAGTTCATCGTCGGGATGACGAACTCGGCTCCGTCCTTGATGCCGGACGGCCAGCGCGAGGTGACCGTCTTGGTCTTGGTGTAGAAGCGGAACGCGTCGGGGCCATGCTGGTTGAGGTCGCCGAAGGACGACGCCTTCCAGCCGCCGAAGGTGTAGTAGGCGATCGGCACCGGGATCGGCACGTTGACACCGACCATGCCGACCTGGACCCTGGAAGCAAAGTCACGCGCGGCGTCGCCGTCGCGGGTGAAGATGGCGACGCCATTGCCCATCTCATGGTCGTTGGCAAGCTTGATCGCATCCTCGTAACGCGGCGCGCGCACCACCGAGAGCACCGGCCCGAAGATCTCCTCCTTGTAGATGCGCATGTCGGCCGTCACGTTGTCGAACAGGCAGCCACCCATATAGTAGCCGTTCTCATAGC
>NZ_RZSC01000352.1:0-5966 GCF_003998155.1 Mesorhizobium sp. M1E.F.Ca.ET.063.01.1.1 | reverse complement strand
GCATCGCCTATATGCTGGGCTCCACCGGCGGCTATCTAGCCGGCTTCGTGGTGATGGCCGCGATCGCCGGCTGGGCTGCCGATCGCGGCTGGGACCGCCATCCGTTCAAGCTCTTCGTCGCCATGCTTACCGCCGAGGTGGTCATGATGGCGATGGGTTTCGCCTGGCTGGCGGCCCTGATCGGGCCGGAAAAGTCGTGGCAGTTCGGCGTCATGCCGTTTATCGCAGGCGACCTGATCAAGGTGGCTTTAGCCGCCAGCCTGGTGCCGGCCGTCTGGGCGTTGCTGCCAAAGCGGCCCTGAGAAATCCGTTTGAACAGAGCCAAAAAAGCCGGCGCTCACCCGCCGGCTCTTTTTGTTAGGACGGTGTCGACACTTCGGTGTCTGCTATCCGACCGAACCCGGCGCGGCGGCTGTGCGCTGGTTCAGGCGGAGATTGACAAGCCACTGGGGCGCGTTGTTCGATGCTCCACGCCATCACGCTGTCGCAGGTTATGTAACCTGATGTCGGTTTGCCTGACTTGCGCCGAGTTCGGAAAGGATGGCAGAGGGTGACTTTGAAGTTTGGTACCAGTGGACTGCGCGGCCTCGTCAGCGAGCTTCGAGGACCGCCGGCATTCACCTACACGGCCGCGTTCGTGCGCTTGCTCCAGGGACGGGGCTCGTTGAAAGCAGGCTCGAAGGTTTATGTGGGACGCGATCTCCGCACTTCCAGTCCCGAGATCGCGAAGCTTGTTCATGCGGCGATCGCCGAGGCCGGCCTGATGCCGGTCGATTGCGGAGCGTTGCCTACGCCCGCACTCGCGCTTTACGCCTACGGCGAGAATGCACCGGCGATAATGGTCACCGGCAGCCACATTCCAGACGACAGAAACGGGCTCAAATTCTACCGGGCGGATGGCGAGATCGACAAGCGCGATGAGGGCGACATTGTCGAAATCCAGGCGGGCATCAAGGACACGGTCCCGTCGCTGCCGCCGGTTGAACCGGCGCGGTTGGGCACCGAGCCGTCCCGCCGCTATGCCGAAAGGTTTCTTGGTTTCTTCGAGAAGGGCAGCCTTTCCGGTCTGCGCGTCGGCGTCTACCAGCATTCGTCCGTGGCGAGAGACATCATCGTCGACATTCTTCGCGGGCTTGGGGCCGAAACGATCCCTCTGGGCAGGGCCGAACATTTCATTCCAGTCGATACCGAAGCGCTCAGGCGGGAGGATGTGGCGCTTCTCAAGGCCTGGGCGGCGGCAGAGCGGTTCGATGCGATCGTGTCCACCGATGGCGATGGCGACAGGCCGCTCGTGGCGGATAACAGCGGCATTTTCGTGCGCGGCGATCTGGTAGGCGCGATCACCGCGCATTTCCTGGGCGCCGACTGCGTCGTCACACCGGTCAGTTCCAATTCAGCTTTGGAACGTTGCGGGTATTTCGCAAGGGTCCTTCGCACGCGCGTGGGCTCGCCCTACGTCATTGAAGGTATCGGCACGGCTCTCGCCGAGGGCGCAAGATGTGTCGTGGGGTTCGAGGCCAATGGCGGCGTACTCCTGGGTTCGGCTGTCGAGAAGGATGGGCGCACCCTCCCGGCCTTGCTGACCAGGGATTCGCTATTGCCAATCCTTTGCGCGCTTTCAGCGATTGCGAGCACCGGCCGACCGCTCGCCGAGATCGCGGCCGGCTTTCGCTTTCTTGTCGGGGCAAGCGGTCGGCTTGAAGGAGTGCCGACCGAGAACAGCGCGTCCTTTCTCGGCAGATTGGCAGCCGATGCACCCTATGCCGACAGGATCTTCGCGGTTCTCGGGGGCGTCGCGAATATCGACAACCATGATGGTGTGCGTATCACCGCCCGCAACGGAGAAGTTGTGCACTTCCGCGCGTCAGGCAATGCACCCGAATTGCGTTGCTATGTCGAAGCAAAAGCGGAAACCCGCGCGGACGAATTGCTCGGCTGGGGCCTCGCTCTCGGCCGAACTCAAATCTTGGAAAGTTGAAGTTTGATCAACATCGTTCCTGTCATCATAAGCGGCGGCGTCGGCTCCCGGCTCTGGCCGATTTCGCGCGCGTTGCATCCGAAGCCCTTTATCCCGCTGCCGGAGGGTGGGACGCTCATTCGCAAGACCTACGCCCGCGCCGTGGATATCGAAGGCGTCGATCATGTTGTGACGGTCACCAACCGCGACCTGTTGTTTCTCACGGCCGATGAACATGCGGAGGTGACCGCCCCAGGCGTGAAGAACACATTCCTGCTGGAGCCGTTCGGCCGCGATACCGCGGCCGCGGTTGCGCTCGCGGCACTGCATGTCGCGCGCGAGAACCTGGACGCCATTCTCGTCGTGCTCCCCGCGGATCATCTGATATTGGATCAGGCCGGCTTCCGCGCGAGCGTGGCGAGGGCGGCGACGCTTGCGGCTTCAGGCCAGATCGTCACGTTCGGGGTGAAGCCCGATCGCCCTGAAACAGGCTTTGGCTATATCGAGGTCGAGGGCGACAGGGTCCTTCGGTTCGTGGAAAAGCCGAATGCGGCGACAGCCGCCCAATTTATCGCCAGCGGCCGTTTCTTCTGGAACTCGGGCATTTTCTGTTTCGCGGCCCGCTCGATGATCGAAGCCATGCAGGACCTTTGTCCGGACGTCTTGTCCAGTGCGCGCGCGGCCCTCGACAAAGGCAGGACCAGCGACGCCATGGATCGGCTCACCGTCGAGGTGGACAGGGATAGCTTCGCGGCCGTTCCCGCCGTTTCCATCGACTATGCAGTGATGGAGAAGGCAAGGAACGTGGGGTTCGTGCCTTGCGGTTTCGATTGGTCGGACATCGGCTCATGGACCGTGCTGTCGGAGCTTGTTTCGGCCGACGACAAGGGCAACCGGGCCACCGGCGAAGCAATTCTGCACGATGCGGCGAACTGCTACGTGCACAGCGAAGACCGGTTGGTTGGCGTTGTCGGCGTTTCGGATCTTTTGATCGTGGACACGCCGGATGCGCTTCTGGTCGCCCACAAGGACAAGGCGCAGGAGGTGAAGGACCTCTACAACCGCCTCAAGGCGGATGGGCACGAGACGGCGACAGTGCATCGCACCGTACATCGCCCGTGGGGCACCTATACCGTCCTGGAGGAGGGGCATCGCTTCAAAATCAAGAGGATCGAGGTCAAGCCGAACGCCCGCCTCAGTCTTCAGGCACATCATCACCGTTCCGAGCACTGGGTTGTGGTGAGCGGAACCGCGAAGGTCGTCAATGGCGAGAGCGAAATCCTGCTCACGACCAACCAGTCGACTTACATCCCCTGCGGCCACAAGCATCGCCTGGAAAATCCGGGTATTCTTCCGCTCGTCATGATCGAAGTGCAAAGCGGGGAATATCTCGGCGAAGATGACATTGTACGCTTCGACGACGTTTATGCTCGGGCCTGATTGCTGACTGGGCCCGCAGGGCCGAGAAATCATCTGATATATTCAGATATATAGAGAGCATTGATGACAAAGACAGCATTGATAACCGGCATCACCGGGCAGGACGGCGCCTATCTGGCGGAGCTCCTGCTCGCCAAGGGTTACGAGGTCCACGGGCTTGCACGGCGCTCGAGCACCGCCGACGTCAACACCACGCGCCTGAAATGGCTGGGCATCGAGAAGGACGTCCGGATCGTCGACGGAAATCTGACGGACCTGTCCGGCCTGGCGCGCACGATGCGCGACATAAGGCCGGACGAAGTCTACAACCTTGCCGCTCAATCCTTCGTCAAGTCCTCATGGCAGCAGCCGATCCTGACGGGCAACGTCACCGGCATGGGCGTGACCAACGTGCTCGAGGCGCTGCGCCTGGAAATCCCCGGTGCGCGTTTCTATCAGGCCTCGTCGTCGGAAATGTACGGTCTTATCCGGGAGCCGATGCAGTCGGAGGCCACGCCCTTCTACCCGCGCTCCCCTTATGCGGTCGCGAAGCTCTATGGCCACTGGATCACCGTCAATTATCGCGAGAGCTTCGGCCTGCATGCATCGAGCGGCATCCTGTTCAATCACGAATCGCCGCTTCGCGGTATCGAGTTCGTGACCCGCAAGGTCACCGACGCGGTCGCGCGCATCAAGAGAGGCATGGCCACGGAATTGCGGCTCGGCAACATCGATGCCAAGCGCGACTGGGGCCATTCGAGGGATTATGTCCGCGCCATGTGGCTGATGTTGCAGCAGGACCAGCCGGACAACTATGTCGTCGCCACCGGCAGGACGACGACCGTGCGTGACATGTGCCGGATTGCGTTCGAGCATGTGGGGCTGAAGATGGACGACCACCTTGTGATCGATCCCGATCTGTTCAGGCCGGCGGAAGTCGAAGTGCTGCTGGGAAATCCGGCCAAAGCCAAGGCCAAGCTAGGATGGGAGGCGGCGATCTCGTTGGAAGAGATGATCCGCGAAATGGTCGATGCCGACCTCGAACGTCATGCCAACCCGCCGAGACGCTGGTGATAGGAAAGGCCTTTTTGCCAACATGATCGGTACGTTGAAGCATCGCATCCTGGTAACCGGAGCCAGCGGGTTTGTCGGCACGGCCTTGTTGCAGTTGCTGGAGCGGGAGCATGCTGGCTGCGAGGTGTTCGTGCTCGGTCACGGCGAAGGGCGGCGAAACCCGATCGATCTGCGGGACCGGGAGGCGGTCGATGACGCCGTCCGCGAAATCCAACCCACAGCGCTTGTCCATTTGGCTGCGGTCGCCGCGCCTTCCGATGCACGCAACGAGCCGCGGCATGCCTGGGACGTCAATGTGACGGGCACGATGAATCTGGCCGAATCCGTGATGCGCCATGCTCCGAAGGCCAGGTTCGTCTATGTTGGCAGTTCGGAAGTTTACGGGGCCTCTTTCCAGAGCGCGACTGGTCCTGTGACGGAAAACACGCCGCTCCGGCCGGTGAACGTCTACGGTGCCACCAAAGCCGCCGCAGACCTTATGATCGGGCAAATGTCCTACGATGGCCTGCGTGCCATTCGCTTTCGCCCGTTCAATCACACTGGCCCTGGCCAGTCCGACACCTATGTGGTCTCCGATTTCGCACGTCAGGTCGCCGAAATCCTATCGGGCAAGCGCGAGCCAGTCATTCATGTCGGAAATCTGGACGCCAAGCGCGACTTTCTCGACGTTCGCGACGTCGTGCATGCCTATGCGACCGCCGCGATCCAGGCCTCTGAGACCGGACCTGACTGCGTCTATAACATCGCGTCCGGACGACCTGATAGAATTCGAGTTATCCTGGATGCGCTCATTGCACAGTCGGGCATCGACATCGAAGTGCGTGCGGACCCGGAAAGGTTTCGACCGAACGAGATACCCGTCGCCTGCGGTGATGCATCAAAGGCACGCGAAAGGCTGAACTGGGCACCTTTGGTGCCCTTCGAGCAAACAATAGCCGACGTTTTAGGATATTGGCGTCGGATATGCAGCGGATGATAGCAACAGCGTCGAAATCAAAACCGACAATTGACAAGCCAGGGCATGAAACCTAAGCACGGGCAACTTGACGTCGAGGCGGGGGCCGCGGTAGTTCAAGGAGAGCTTGTTGAAAGGAATTGTCCTTGCGGGCGGCAGCGGAACACGTCTCTATCCGCTAACATTAGCTGTATCTAAGCAAATCCTGCCGATCTACGACAAGCCGATGATCTATTACCCGCTGAGCGTGCTGATGCTCGCGGGAATCCGCCAGATCCTGGTCATTTCAACTCCGCGCGACTTGCCGGTGTTCCGGGAGTTGCTGGGCGACGGCACGGAATTCGGGCTGGAGCTGTCCTACGCCGAACAGCCCCACCCCAATGGTCTTGCCGAGGCGTTCATCATCGGCCGCGAGTTCATCGGCAAGGACAGCGTGTCGATGATCCTCGGCGACAACATCTATTTCGGCGAAGGCTTGTCGCAGCTTTGCCGCACGGCGGCGGCGCGCGAAAGCGGTGCGTCCGTGTTCGCCTATCATGTCGACGATCCTGAGCGCTACGG
>NZ_RZSC01000351.1:0-5979 GCF_003998155.1 Mesorhizobium sp. M1E.F.Ca.ET.063.01.1.1 | reverse complement strand
GTGCGGGATCACACCGCATTCGGCTTCCGCCTCGGCCAGCGCGCGCTCGAAACCAAGCATCGCGGCGATGTCCGCTTCCACGGAGAAATGCCTCGCCGCCTCTTCGTCGCCGAGCAGGCCGGAAAGCAGCGGATGATCGAAAGGCGAAACGGTCATGTCGGTCACGGTCAGCTGTCGAAGAAGACCGTCTCCTTCTCGCCTTGCAGGTGGATGTCGAAGACGTAGGTGTCGCCCTGGCGCTCGGCGATCAGCGTCGGCGCGCGAACCCGATGCTCGATGCGGGCAAGGATCGGATCCTCGGCATTGGCCTTTTCCTCGTCGGAGAAATAGAGCCTTGTGTGCAGGCCGATATTGATGCCGCGCGCCACGATCCACAGTGTGATGTGCGGCGCCATCAGCCGGCCGTCGCGGAACGGCACGCGGCCCGGCTTGATCGTCTGGAACAGGCAGACGCCGGTTTCCATGTCGGTTGGCTGCCGGCCCCAGCCCTGGAAATTGGGATCGGCCGCGCCGCGCAGTTCGGTGGGCGAATTGTAGAGCCCCTTGGCGTCAGCCTGCCAGATCTCGATCAGCGCGTCCTTGAGCGGCGTGCCGGTGCCATCGAGCACGCGGATGCGCAATTCGATGCGCTCGCCCTTGGTCTGGTCGTTGACCATCGTGGAGCCAAGGTCATTTTCGTAGACGCCGCCGATGCCGCAGAAATTCGGCGTCAGCCCGATATGCACATAGGGCCCGGCGGTCTGCGAAGGGCTCTCCTTCAGCCGGTCGAGCGACTGCGCCATCAATTGCCCTCCAGCCTGTTCTCGAACAGCGTCGAGCGCCGCCCGCGCAGCACGATGTCGAACTTGTAGGCAAGCGCGTCCATCGGGATCGTCGACTGCATGTCGAGCGCGGCAATCAACGCGTCCACGGCTCGCTTGTCGGAGATGCCGCCGACGATCGGGCAGCGCCAGATCAGCGGATCGCCTTCGAAATACATCTGCGTGATCAGCCGCTGCGCGAAACCGTGGCCGAACATCGAGAAGTGGATATGCGCCGGGCGCCAGTCGTTCGGGCCGTTCGGCCAGGGATAGGGTCCGGGCCTGACGGTGCGAAAGCCATAGCCGCCGTCCTCGCTGGTGATGGCGCGGCCGCAGCCGCCGAAATTCGGATCGAGCGGCGCAAGATAGCCGTCCTTCTTGTGGCGGTAGCGGCCGCCGGCATTGGCCTGCCAGAATTCGAGCAGCACACCGGGCACGCCCTTGCCCCGCTCGTCGAGCACGCGTCCGTAAACGATAATGCGCTCGCCGATGGCGCTCTCGCCGGGTTTCGCGAAATTGTGGATCAGGTCGTTGTCGAGCTCGCCGAGCATGGCATGGCCGAAGACCGGGCCGGTGAGTTCCGACAGCGTGTTGTCGAAGGCGACCAAGGCCTTCTGCGGCGAGCGCAGCACCGAGCTCTTGTAGCCCGGCGTGAACGCCGGCGGGTGCCATTGGCGGTCGCGCGGGAAGAAGGCGCCGGTTTCCGGCGTCCGGTTGGAGCCGGCCTCAGGCATGGGCATCGTCCATCTGCGAGAACACCTCCTTGGCGATCTTGAAGGCGCGGTTGGCGGCCGGCACTCCGGCATAGATTGCGACATGCAGGAAGGCTTCGCAGATGTCGTCGCGGGATGCGCCGGTGTTGGCGGTGGCGCGCACATGCATGGCCACCTCCTCGTCATGGCCGAGTGCTGCGAGCAGCGCCAGCGTCACGATCGAGCGCTCGCGCTTCGACAGGCCGGGGCGCGCCCACACCGTTCCCCAGGCGGCCTCGGTGATCAGTTGCTGGAACGGCCGGTCGAAATCAGTGGCGGCATCCTCGGCGCGGTCGACATGCGGATCGCCGAGCACGGAGCGGCGGACTTCAAGCCCGGTCCGGTACCGGTTCTCTTTCTTGGAGACATCATCCATGGAGTTGCTTTCCCTTGGGAAGCGAAGCGACGAAGTCGCGGATCAGGGCGGCAAGCGCGTCGGGCTGCTCGATGCAGGGGATGTGCCCGGCGCCGCGGACCACCTCGAAGCGCGCGCCGGGGATCAGATCGGCCAGCGCGCGGACAAGATCGGGCGGCGTCGAGCCGTCCTGGTCGCCGACGATGCAGAGCGTCGGCACCGCTATTCGACGCGCGCTGTCGGTGAAATCGGCATCACGGACCGCGATGCAGGTGCCGATATAGCCGGGCAAAGCCTGCCTGGTCAGCATGTTGCGGCAGCCGGCGAGATCGGCCGCTCGCGCTTGGTGGAAATCCGGCGTGAACCACACCTTCATTATGCCGTCGGCGATCGCCTCGATGCCGTCGCGCTCGATGGTTGCAATACGGGTATTCCAGCTTTCGGCGGTGCCGATCTTGTGCGCGGTGTCGCTGAGGATCAGCGCCTCGACAAGCTCGGACCGCCGCGCGTAAAGCCCCTGCGCGACCATGCCGCCGACGGACAGGCCGCAGAGCACCACCTTGCCGAAGCCGAAGTGATCGATGAGCGCGCTCAGATCGTCGGCGTGGTCGTCAATCGAGCGCACGCCGCCGCCGATATCGGAGAGCCCCTGGCCGCGCTTGTCGTAGACGAGCATCGGCATTTCTCCGGCAAGCCGCGCCACGATGTCGTCCCAGATCCGGAAGTCGGTGCCGAGCGAATTGATGAAGATGATCGGACGCAAAATGCCCGTCGCCTCGATATAGCGGTGGTGCAGCGTCACGCCGCCTATGCTGACGAATGGCACGATTTCGATCCTCCAAACGCACATTGCACGAGCTATTTGGTTCGGTAAAATGATATTTTGCGGCGTTTCATTAACTTTGAGGTTATCAAACCGTGGCTGACAGCCGGATCCGCTTCCGCCATCTGCAGACGTTTCTCGAAGTTGCGCGGCAGGGAAGCGTGGCGCGCGCGGCCGACTTCCTGCATGTCAGCGCGCCGGCCGTGACCAAGACCTTGCGTGAGCTGGAAGAGGCCCTTGGCATCGCGGTGGTCGAGCGCGACGGCCGCGGCATCCGCGTCACAAGGCTCGGCGAGATATTCCTTAGCCATGCCGGCTCGGCGATCTCGGCGCTGAAGCGCGGCGTCGATTCCGTCAGGCAGGACGGCGCGATCAACCGCCACCCGATCCGCATCGGCGCGCTGCCGACCGTCTCGGCGCGGGTGATGCCGCTGGCGATGAATCTCTTCCTCCAAGAGAACACGAGCGCCGCGATCAAGATCGTCACCGGCGAGAACGCGGTGCTGCTCGAGCAGTTGCGCACCGGCGCGCTCGACCTCGTCGTCGGCCGCCTCGCGGCGCCGGAAAAAATGACCGGCTTCTTCTTCGAGCATCTTTACTCCGAGCAGGTGCTGTTCGTGGTGCGCGCAGGGCATCCCCTGTCGGAGCCGGGAGCGGACATTTCCGCGCGTCTCGACGAGTTTCCCGTGCTGATGCCGACCCGGGAATCCGTCATCCGGCCTTTCGTCGACCGTCTCTTCATCACCAACGGCATGACCGCGCCCGCCACCGAGATCGAGACCGTTTCGGATTCCTTTGGCCGCTCCTTCATGCGCCAGAGCAACGCAGTGTGGATCATCTCGGCCGGCGTCGTCGCCAACGAGATCGCCAGCGGCGCCTTCGTCGTCCTCCCGGTCGACACCGAGGAAACCAAGGGGCCGGTGGGCTTGACCATGCGCACCGACACCGCCCCCTCGCCTGCCTTCACGGTCCTCCTGCAGACCATTCGCGAGGCGGCACGGCACCACGCCTGAAGCTTCCGCAATTCCACGAAAGGCGTGGCAATTTCCGCTCTGGAATTGTGTGAAAACAAACCGTTACTGCAGTTCGCTGGACTGCTCCAACGCGCGTCGGGCTGAACCGGACTCAGGCGACGCGCTTTAGATGCATGTCGTTCGCCAAAACCGCTGCGCACTTTTGGGCGACATGCATTAAGCGACCGAATGCGGTATCGCTGCCACGCCGAGCAGACCTTCGACGGTTTGCGGGCTGGCACGTAATGCGGCAGGCGTTCCCGACCAGGCGATCCGGCCGCGCTCGAGGATGAGCACATGATCGGCGAAATCCAGAGCGGCGCGGATCCTTTGCTCGACAAGCAGGATGGTCATGTCGCCGCCGGAGGCGAGGCGCGTCAGCGCGGCCATCAGCTCGTCGCAGATCACCGGAGCCAGTCCCTCCAGCGGCTCATCGAGCATCAGGATGGACGGGCGGCCCAGTATGGTGCGCGCTGTTGTCAGCATCTGCTGTTCGCCGCCCGAGAGCTGGTTGCCGTAGTTGCGCCTACGCTCCTTGAGCCTCGGAAACATCGCGTAGGCCTCGTCCACTGCCGATCGTTCGCGATCCTTCAACCCGACGAAAAGGTTTTCCTCGACGGTCAGCGACGGAAAGATGCAGCGCTCCTGCGGGACGTAGCCGAGACCCTGCCAGGCGCGCGACGCACCGTCCATTCCGGTAATGTCGATATCGCCGAGCTTGATTGCTCCGGCGTGCCGCCGCGTCTGGCCGGCGATGGTGGCGAGCAGCGTCGACTTGCCGACACCGTTTCGCCCGAGCACGGCCAGCCGGGCACCTGCTTCCGCCTCGAACGATACGTCCTCGAGCACTCGCGTCTGGCCGTAGCCTGCGCTTAAGCCCGAAACCTCAAGCCGCGCCGCGGTCATCGGCATAACTCCCGAGATAAGCTTCCCGCACGCGCCGATCCTTCGCTGCGTCACTGGGCGTGCCGTCGAAGATGATCCTGCCCGCTGCCAGCACGATGACCCGTCTTGCAAATCGGAACACGAGGTCCATGTCGTGCTCGATCATCAGCACCGCCAGATCCGCGGGAAGCCCGGCAAGCGCGGCGTCGATGCGCGGCGTCTCGCTCTGCGGAACGCCCGCCGCCGGCTCGTCCAGCAACAGCACCTTGGGCCTCAGCGCCAGCGCGAAGGCGATCTCCAGCAGCCGCTGCTGCCCATAGGCGATCTCTGCCACCTTGCGGTCGGCGGCGCTCTCCAGGCCAAGCGTGGCCAGGAGCGCCCCGCTCTCCGTGAGCACGTCGGGCATTGTCCAGAACGTCCCGAACATGCGGCCGGTCCGGCCCTGGCGTTGCAGGATAGCGAGCGCCAGATGTTCCCGAGGCGTCATCTCGGGAAAGAGGCGGGTGACCTGAAAGGATCGCACCAGGCCGCGCCGGACACGTTGCATCGGGCTCATGCCGCCAAGTTCTTCGCCCGCGAGCCGCACAACACCGGAGTCGGGCTTCAGATGGCCCGTTACGAGATTGACGAAGGTGGTCTTGCCGGCTCCGTTCGGCCCTATCAGCGCCACGCGGTCGCCGGGGGCCATCGTCAGCGACACGGCCTGGGTGACCGCCAGCCCGCCGAAAGAACGCGTCAGTCTCTCGACCTCGAACACCGGCGTCATCGGCGCCTCGATCGTTCAAGCAGCCGGACAGAAGTGCCGAAGATGCCCCTGGGCGCAAACAGCACGACCAGGACCAGCAGCGCACCGACGATCGTCAGCCAGTGGAATGGGTTGGCGGCCGAGACGAAGTCCTCGAACAGCATGAAGACGACCGTTCCGACAATCGCGCCATAGAGCGAGCCTGTCCCGCCGAGCACCAGCATCACCAGCGCCGAAGCCGACAGGGTGAAGCTCACGCTGTCCAGCCCGACCACTTGGGTGGAGATCGCGTTGAGCCCCCCGCCAACGCCCGCGACCAGGCCCGAGACGACATACATTGCGAGCAGCGTCTTGCTGACGGGCGCCCCCATTGCCGCGACCCGGATCGGATCCTGCCGGATGCCGCGGCAGAGCATGCCGAACGGCGAGCGGGCCAACCGCTGCAGCAGAAACAGCACGATCAGCAGCAGTGCTACGCCCAGCGCATATGCCGTGTGTCCCCAGAGATCGAAGGCGAAGACGCCGAAGAGTGGCGTCGGCGCAATATCCGTCAGGCCATCGCTGCCGCCCGTCCAGCCGGCGGCCTTGTTGGCCGCTTCGTGGAAC
>NZ_RZSC01000350.1:0-5997 GCF_003998155.1 Mesorhizobium sp. M1E.F.Ca.ET.063.01.1.1 | reverse complement strand
CCGGCGCGTTGCTGGTTGCCGGCCTTTGGACCGCACCGGCGGCTGCAGGCCTGATCCTGTTCCTCATTGTCGCGACACCGATGTTCCACAATTTCTGGGACCATCAGGGTCCGGATCGCGCGGCCCGCATCAACGGCTTTGTCGGCAATGTTGCCTTGGCCGGCGGGTTCATGGCGCTGATCGCGCAGGCCGCATAGCGAAGAATTTATTGCGCCTTCATGATGGCATCCACGCCGTTTCCTAGTGAACCGAATAGCCAACGTTAAGGCGGAGGAGGAGCCGGTCGCTGCACCCAATCGCCGACGGTGGCGCCGCCCCTCATTGCCCTGCCGGGCATTTCTCCCCGTATAGTGACGGGGAGAAAGACGCCGTCATCGATGATTTCGCCAATCGCCAGCATTGCTGGAAAGGCGCCGAGGCGGCGGCCAGCTCCCTTCTCCCCGTCACTATACGGGGAGAAGGTGCCGGCAGGCGGATGAGGGGCGGCGCAGACCTTCGATTGCTGTCCGGTTCAAGCCGCGAAGCGCAGGCCGCCGTCGCAGGTCAGCACCTGGCCGGTCATGAAGCCGTTGGACACCAGGAAGGCGATCGCGGCGGCGACGTCATCGGCGCGGCCGATGCGGCCGACCGGCGTCTTGCCGGCATATTCGGCAAACACCGCCTGCCGCTGCTCGTCCGGCAAAAAGTCCCACCAGGGCGTGTCGATGACGCCGGGCGCCACCACGTTGACACGCAGCGGCTTCAACTCGACCGCGAGGATCGGCGCCACGGTCAAGAGCATGCCGTTGATGGCGCCGATGCCGGCGATGCCGGGCGCCGCGAGCTGCGCCGAGACCGCCGAAATGAACGTGACCGATCCGCTTTTGTTCAGCGTCGGGAGAGCAGCCTGCAGGCAGGCCAATTGCGGCTTGACCTTCTCGTCGACGCCGCTGCCGATGTCGGCGAGGTCAAGCGTCGCGAACGGCCCAAGCCCCTTGCCGCCGCTTGCGGCCAGAACGAGATGATCGAACGGCCCAAGATCATCGAAGAACTGCCGGACCTCATCCTGCCTGGTCGCATCGAAAGCGGCCTTGCCGACGGTACCGCCAAGGCTCATCAAGGCGCTTCTCAGCTTCTCCTCGTTGCGGCCGGTGATCGTCACTTTCATCGTGGGGCTGACCAGCCTTTTGGCCGTGGCAAGGCCGATGCCGGACGAGCCGCCGATGATCACGCAGTGTTCGATGTTCTCGCTCATGAATGCTGTTCCCTGGATATCGAGGATGGTTGCCCTGTCAGTTCGAGGCTGAGCGCCCGCAGCCGGCGGCGCGCCTTTTGGTCATAGGCCTGGGCATCCGCGCGCGATTCCCGCTGGCCGTCGAAATAAAGGCCGCTGCGCCCTTCAAGCGCCGGTGACGTCGCGAGGTTGAGGATGGCGTCGGCGCCGGTTTCGACCGAGTTCCACGGGGTGACGCCGGCTTGCCGGACCATTGTGGTATCCATGTAACTTGCCGGATGGAGTGCGTTGACGGTGACGCCGGCGCCCTTCAACTGTTCAGCCAGGTCGATGGTGAACAGGATCTGCGCCAGCTTGCTCTGGCAGTAGGCGCGCACGCCGCTGTAGCCGTGGGTCAGCATGACATCGTCGAAGTCGATCGCCTGCTGGCCGGCCGAGGCGACATTGACGATGCGCGCCGGCGCGCTTGCCTCGAGCAGGGGCAGCAGCTCCGACGTCAGCAGGAAGCCGGCGAGATAGTTGACCGCGAAGCGCAGCTCATAGCCGTCGGCGCTCACCTGCCGTTTCGCAGCCTGGCCGCCGGTGCCGACGCCGGCATTGTTGATCAATATGTCGAGCCGGCCGGTCGTTGCGCGCACGGTTTCGGCGAGGCGGCGCACCTCGGCAAGCGAGGAAAGGTCGGCGACGAGAAATTCGGCCTTGCCGCCCTTGGCTTCGATGGCGGCGACTGCCGCCTTGCCGCGGGCTTCGTCGCGGCCATGCACCAGCACGCGGGCGCCGGCGGCGCCGAGCCTTTCGGCGACGACTCGGCCGACACCATCGGTCGAGCCGGTGACGAGAACTGTCTTGTTCTTGAGTTCCATGTCCAGAGCCTCCTTACGTTGCTCTGAATGCAAAATGGGGCGCGGCGCGCGCCTCAAACAGTTCAAACTTTATCCTGGTATCGATACTGCTATAATAAACCTTATGGATGCCGTGACCCATTCTCCCGAGGACAGCCGCCGCCGCGAGCTTGGCGCTTTCCTGCGCTCGCGCCGCGAAAGGCTGTCGCCTGCCGACATCGGTATCGCGACCGGCGCCAGGCGGCGCACGCCTGGGCTGAGGCGCGAGGAAGTGGCGATGATCGCCGGCGTCGGTACCACCTGGTACACCTGGCTGGAGCAGGGCAGGGACGTGCGGCCTTCGGTCGAGGTGCTGACGGCGCTCTGCGAGGCGTTGCGTCTCGACGCCGTCGAGAAACGGCATCTGTTCATCCTCGCCGGCCGCCAGCAGCCTGAGCGGCGCGTGGCGGCGCCCGAAAAGGTCGACGGTCCGCTGCTGCACATGCTGCAAAGCCTTGTCCTGCAGCCGGCCTATGTTGTTGGCCGGCGCTGGGACGTGCTGGCCTGGAACGATGCGGCGGCGGCCGTGTTCGGCGACTATGGCCTGCTGGAGGGCGATGCCCGCAACATCGTCCATCTGGTGTTCACCAGCCCGCACCATCGCCGGCTGCTGGTCGATTGGGAAGAACTCGCCCGCGTGGTGCTCGCTTCGTTTCGCGCCGAGAGCGCCAAATATGTCGGCGATCCGGATTTCGAGCGGCTGATCGCGCTCATGATGCGCTCGAGCCCGGAGTTCCACGACTGGTGGCCAAGGCGAGACGTGGCGCGACGGCTGACCGGCGTGAAGCATGTCCGCCATCCGACCGCCGGCGCCATGGCGTTCGAGCATATGAGCCTGTCGATCGACGACGGCTCGGACATGCGGCTGATCGTCTACACGCCGCTTGCTGAGCAGAATTCGATCGCCAAGCTCAAGAAGCTGCTCGAAGCGCAGCCGGTCGAGCGGCGCAGCGCGTGAGGTCCCTCAGCTTCGTCATCCACGGGCGGAGCAAGGAGCGTAGCGACGCAGCGAGACCCGAGGATCCATTCCGTGCCCTCGGGGCGCCGCTACCGTCCCGAATTCTGCACCGCTGCACCCCTCGGCAAAGGTAATGGAATGGATCCTCGGGTCTCCGCGTCCGCTTCGCTTCCGCTCCGCCCGTGGATGACGAAGCTGAGGGGGCTGCGGCCAATCTCCAGCGGCAGCAACAACCGAACGACGAGTCGCTACCCCTTCGGTTTTAGCCCATCAAGGAATAGCTGCTCCAGAAATCTGGCGGCATCCTCGAAGCGGCCATCGCCGCCGCGGTCGGGGCCGAGCACGGCACGAACCTGCACGTCGAAATCGGCGTAGTGCTGCGTCGTCGCCCAGATCGCGAAGATCAGGTGCCAGGGGTCGGTACGGGCGATCTTGCCGGCCCGCATCCAGCCCTTGATGACGGCGGCCTTCTCGTCGACCAGCGTCTTCAGTTCGCCCTCCAGCATCGGCATGATGCGCGGCGCGCCCTGCAGGATCTCGTTGGCGAAGAGCCGGCTTTCGCGCGGGAAGTCGCGCGCCATTTCGAGCTTGCGGCGGATGTAGCTCCTGAGCTCGGTCATCGGATCGCCGATGTCGTCGAGTTCCCTAAGCGGCGCCAGCCAGGTGTCCAGGAGCCGCTGCATCAGCGTCTCGTGAATGTCTTCCTTGCGGCGGAAGTAATAGAGAAGGTTCGGCTTCGACATGCCGGCGGCTTCCGCGATCTGGTCGATGGTCGAGCCGCGAAAACCGTTGGCGGAGAAGACTTCGAGCGCGGCTTCCAGGATGAGTTCGCGCTTTTCCTGCTGGATGCGGGTGCGGCGGGGAGCTGAGCCTTCCATCGTGTCCGTCATCCTTGCCGGCTGCCGTTGCGAGGGCTTTCTGGACCAATTCTCTGGACCAGTTTTTCTCTGAGCTGTGGAGCGCGCTTTCGATGCCGCATTTCCGTTAGTAATCCCTTGACCGCCGACAGGGCGGTGCTAACGTTTGTCCAATCGGTCAAAATTTGCGTAGCATGAAAACCACGCGAAGACCAAGTGCTGGGAAGACCAAGCGTTAGCGCACCGAAACAGGTTACAAGGGGAAGTCTTGGTCATGTCCAACCGGCTGAAAGTCACGCCGAACGATCTCAGCGCATTCTGGATGCCGTTCACGGCAAACCGGCAGTTCAAGCAGGCGCCGCGCATGTTCGTGTCCGCCAAGGACATGCACTACACGACGAGCGACGGCCGCAAGGTTCTCGACGGCACCGCGGGTCTCTGGTGCGTTAACGCCGGCCATTGCCGGCCGAAGATCACCGAAGCGATTCAGGCCCAGGCCGCGGAGCTTGACTATGCGCCGGCCTTCCAGATGGGCCACCCGATCGTGTTCGAGCTGGCGAATCGCCTGGTCGACATCGCACCGAAAGGCATGGACCACGTCTTCTTCACCAATTCCGGATCGGAATCGGTCGAGACCGCGCTGAAGATGGCGATCGCCTATCACCGCGTCAGGGGCGAAGGTTCGCGCACCCGTCTGATCGGCCGCGAGCGCGGCTATCACGGCGTCAATTTCGGCGGCATCTCGGTCGGCGGCATCGTCAGCAACCGCAAGATGTTCGGCACGCTGCTCGGCGGTGTCGACCATCTGCCGCACACTCACCTTCCGGAGAAGAACGCCTTCTCGAAAGGCGTGCCGGAGCACGGCGCGGAACTGGCGAATGATCTCGAGCGCCTCGTCGCGCTGCATGACGCCTCGACAATCGCGGCCGTCATCGTCGAGCCGGTCGCGGGCTCGACCGGCGTCATCCTGCCACCGAAAGGCTATCTGCAGAAGCTGCGCGAGATCTGCACCAAGCACGGCATCCTGTTGATTTTCGACGAGGTGATCACCGGTTTCGGCCGTCTCGGCGCGCCGTTCGCGGCGGACTATTTCGGCGTCACGCCGGATATCATGACGACGGCCAAGGGCGTGTCCAACGGCGTCATCCCGATGGGCGCGGTGTTCGTCAAGAAGGAGATCCACGACGCCTTCATGACCGGCCCGGAGCACATGATCGAGTTCTTCCACGGCTACACCTATTCGGGCAATCCGATCGCCTGCGCCGCGGCGCTGGGCACTTTAGACACCTACAAGGAAGAGGGCCTGCTGACCCGCGGCGAGGAGCTCTCGTCCTATTGGGAGGATGCGCTGCACTCGCTGAAGGGCGAGCCGCATGTCATCGATATCCGCAATATCGGCCTGATCGGCGCGATCGAGCTGGCGCCGATTGCCGGAAGCCCGACCAAGCGGGCCTTCTCGGCCTTTGTCAAGGCGTTCGAACGCGGCGCGCTGATCCGCACCACCGGCGACATCATCGCGCTGTCGCCGCCGCTGATCATCACCAAGGGCCAGATCAACGAACTGATCGACCATGTTCGGGATGTTCTGAGGTCTATCGATTGACAAACTGGGCGCGGATACCCCTCCCCCTTGAGGGGAGGGTGGCCGCGAAGCGGTCGGGTGGGGTCCTCGGTGACGCGCGCGAACATTATTTTTTGCGAGGGCTGCCCCTGATGCCCCGTACCCGCGTGAGTTTCGAGATGCGTCAAAAAGCGCGCGCGCTTCGAGTTCACGCGACCAAGGGCGAAACCTTGCTCTGGTATGAGTTGCGCGAGTTCAAATCAGTTGGCATCAAGTTTCGCCGTCAGTGCCCCATAGGGCCGTATATCGTCGACTTTGCCTGCTTCGCCGTGAAGCTTATCGTCGAGGTCGATGGCGATCTGCACGAACACGAGAAGGGCAAGCGGCACGACGCAGTCCGCGATGCATATTTGCGATCGCTTGGGTACGATATCTTTCGCGTTGACGAACCCGATGTCATAAACAGCGCCTGGCACGTCGCGCAGGTGGTCAAAGAGAAGGTCGCGCGCGTCGCGGGCGACCCCACC
>NZ_RZSC01000034.1:0-20064 GCF_003998155.1 Mesorhizobium sp. M1E.F.Ca.ET.063.01.1.1 | reverse complement strand
GCCGACTGGTGGGATGCGGTGCTGTCGGGTCAGGTGACACGGGCCGGGACATTGGTCGTGGCCGCGCCGCGTGATGCCGGTGAGCTTGACCGGTTCGCCAGTCGCACGTCAGGGCATAGGCGCGTCGATGAAAACGAAATTGCGCTCCTGGAACCCGACCTCGCCGGCCGCTTCCGGCGTGGATTGCTCTTCCCCAACGAGGCTCACCTCGACCCACGCCAGGCGATGGCGGCACTTCATGACAACCTTGCGACCATGGGTGTCAAATTCCACTTCGGCTGCGACGCCCGGCCTGTTTCGGGTTTCGCCCGTCAGATAGACTGCATGGGAATGGCAGCGGCCGATGACAGGCTGCGCGGTGTTCGCGGCGAAATGCTGATCCTTCGCACGCCTGATGTCTCGCTGTCGCGGCCGGTCCGTTTGCTTCATCCACGCTTTCCGCTTTATGCCGTGCCGCGCACCGATCACCGTTTCATGATCGGAGCGACGATGATTGAAAGCCAGAGCGCCGGACCGGTGACGGCGCGTTCCATGATGGAGCTGCTGGGCGCCGCCCATGCCCTCCATCCGGCCTTTGGTGAGGCCGAGATCGTTGAAACCGGTGTGGGTGTCCGTCCGGCATTTCCCGACAATTTGCCACGCGTCGAAACAGACGGTGAGATCATCGCGATCAACGGTCTTTATCGTCACGGTTTTCTCCTCGCCCCCGCCATGGCGCGCCAGGCTGCCGGCCTGGTTTTCAGTCAAGACAGAACCAAGGAGCATGCTCATGAAACTGATGGTCAACGGCGAGGCGCGTGAGATTGCCGCCACCACGCTGGCCGAGTTGCTTGCCGCGCTCGACTATGAGGGCGATTGGCTCGCCACCGCCGTCAACGGCGACCTCGTGCACAAAGCCAACCGCACGGAGTTCCAGTTGAGCGACGGCGACCGGATCGAAATCCTCTCGCCCATGCAGGGCGGCTAGCATGTTGGAGCTTTATGGAACCGAGCTTTCGTCGCGCCTGCTTCTCGGCACCGCTCAATATCCTTCGCCGGCCATCCTTGCCGATGCAGTCAAGGCGTCGGGCACGTCGGTGGTGACCGTCTCGTTGCGGCGTGAGATGGCGGGCGGTAGAGCCGGCGAACAATTCTGGTCGTTGATCCGCTCGCTGGGCGCCAGAATCCTGCCCAATACCGCCGGCTGCCTCTCCGTCAAGGAAGCCGTCACCACCGCGAAAATGGCGCGCGAGGTCTTCGGCACCAACTGGATCAAGCTCGAAGTGATCGGCAATCACGACACGCTACAGCCGGATGTGTTCGGTCTGGTTGAAGCCGCCCGCATCCTGTGCGAGGACGGCTTTGCGGTATTCCCCTATACCACCGACGATCTCGTTGTCGCCGAGCGGCTGCTGGAAACGGGCTGCAAGGTCCTGATGCCGTGGTGCGCACCGATCGGTTCCGCCTTGGGACCGGTCAACATGACGGCGCTGCGCTCGATGCGCGGATATTTCCCTGGCGTCCCGCTGATTGTGGATGCGGGGCTCGGACGGCCGTCGCACGCGGCCACCGTCATGGAACTCGGCTTTGACGCCGTGCTCCTGAACACAGCGGTCGCCAAGGCGGCATATCCGGTCGGCATGGCGCGTGCTTTCGGTAAGGCGGTCGACGCCGGTCGTGAGGCGTTCAGTTCGGGAATGCTCGAACCGCGCGACGTCGCCGTGCCATCGACACCGATGGTCGGCAGGGCCGTTTTTTCATGAAGCTCGATCCCTTTTATCTGATCGTCGACAGCGCTGCCTGGATCGAACGGCTGGTCCCACTCGGAGTCCGGCTTCTGCAACTGCGCATCAAGACCGTGGATGAGGCTGGGTTGCGCGCGGAGATCCGCACCGCGAAGGCCTTGTGTGCTCGATACCAGTGCCAACTCATCGTCAACGACCACTGGCGCCTGGCAATCGAGGAAGGCTGCGACTTCATACATCTCGGCCAGGAGGATTTGCAGACCGCTGACCTCTTGGCGATACGGGCAGCCGGCGTAAGGCTCGGACTGAGCACACATGATCATCAGGAGCTGGAAACGGCGATGGCCGCCGAGCCTGACTACATAGCGCTTGGACCCATCTATCCGACCATCCTGAAGAAGATGAAATGGGCGCCGCAAGGGGTCGAACGGATCAGCGAATGGAAGCGCCAGGTCGCGCCGTTTCAATTGGTCGCCATTGGTGGCCTCAACCCTGAGCGGCTCGACGGTGTCTTTGCGGCTGGCGCGGACAGCGCGGCGGTGGTGACCGACATCACGCTCAACGACGACCCCGAGGCGCGCACGCGAGAATGGATCGAAAAGACGGACCAATGGCGCTGAGGCGAGAACCACATGTGCTTGTCGTCGGTGGATCGGACTCCAGTGGCGGTGCTGGAATTGCACGCGATATCGAGACGATCTCTGCCATTGGCGTGCGCACCTGTCTCGCCGTCACAGCGCTAACGGTGCAAACGCATGACGCCGTGATCGAAATCTATTATTCGCCACCTAGCCTGGTGGCCAATCAGATGTGCGCCGCGCTGCAGGCCAACGACGTGGCCACAATCAAGATCGGCATGCTGGCGACTGCCAAGATCATTGTTGCCGTTGCCGCAGTGCTGCGCAAATTTCCGCATGTCCCCGCAGTACTCGACCCTGTGCTGGCCTCCACCTCAGGCCGCGCACTTCTGCAAGCAGGCGCTATCGCTGCCATGAAGCGCGATCTTATGCCGCTTTGCTGCATTGTCACGCCCAACCTCCCTGAACTGGCGCTCCTTAGTGGCTCCGAACTGGCAGTGGATGAGGACGGAGCGCTCCAACAAGGAAAAAGACTGCTGGCCGCCGGCCCTCAAGCCCTGCTGATCAAGGGTGGGCATGCGTCGGGAACCCGGTCGACCGATATTCTGTTACGCTCCGGGCACGAACCCATCCGCTTCGATGCACCGCGCCTTGCCACATCGATGCGCGGGACAGGTTGCATGCTGGCCAGCGCGATTGCGGCGCATCTGGCGAAGCCGAAGCCGCTCGAAGACAGCGTGCGCGAAGGCAAGCTGTTTGTCTTGGAGAGGCTTCAGAAATGCCGGCTGAATAACCACAGCGTTCTGCGTCCAGCCAAGCAGACCCATTTTCCAGAATTTTTCCCGTAGCGAGACTAGAGAAGGGGCTACTGCTTCTCTATGCCATCCTCACAACGCGTTGAGTTTCTCACTGCCAATTATGCGACTTTCGAGGTGCAAATAGCGAATATCGAGTTCTTAGTGACAGAAACGACCGGAATTGGTTGCGTGGATCACCAGGTCGCTACCGATTGGGTCAGCGACTCAATAGAACGTCACATCTCTGTCCACACTCGAGCTTATTTGCCGCAAACGCGTCGAGCCCCGCGTCAATCGGTCTTATAATAGTATCCGGGGCAGCTCCAAAGCTGTGGCATCGGCTACCCGCCGGCCGTGGCGCTTGCTGTTCGAGCGTCGGACGCCGCCTGCCATTGAACATCTGATGGGCTATTGGGTGGCGGCGACACACTCATCCAGGTGCAACTGGCTTTTTCAACTCGGGAACCAGCAGAAGCCTTCGCTGCGTCGCAACATTTGGATTATGTCGTACAGCCCGATCTTCCAGAGAAAACAAGACCTAACGTTCGAAACCTGTCACGCAACCAACCACCGAATGAAAGATCCAGCGTGCGATCGCAGGGAGGTAAGAATAACCGGTCTGGCTTTCCTATCGCCGGTCCAGGTTAAGACCAACGACGTCGTCACGACATCAACACAGTGCGCGAAGCGCTCGTATTCCTGAATCAGTGGCCAAAAGCGCGTCGGGGACCGGTATTCAGTTGCGCGGTGAGAAGCAGCAACGCAGCGATCGCCGGACAGATGACACCCGAGCAGGCGCGGCAAGCATTGTGGGATTTGCCAGGATTGCCGGCGTGCTGGCCAAATCTGATTTCGTCGTTGGTGGCGACTGATTTAAAGCTGCAGGAAGATCACCGCCGGTAACGCGTTGGCCCGCTGCTCGCCAAGACGGAAAGAACGCCGCCTTGTGAGTTCCAATAATGGGCGATGCGGGAATTGCACATGTCTGTGCCCATCTGTCCGGCCGAAATGCAAATGGCGTCACTGGCGAAGGTCAGCGAACGCGGCACGCAGGGCTGGATTCTTTTGACTTGCGGCAAGCCGACATAGGTGCTGGCTTGATGTCTCGGTCACTGCGACGTGTCATGCCGATTCATTCGTCAGCTACCATGACGATGCGGCGCGTCGCCTGCGATCAGTTGATCGAACCGCGGTGCAATTCGGGACGCTTCGTCGATCCCGACAGTTGCGCAAAGGGAAGCCAAATCAGCGACTAGAGGCAACGTGGCTACGGATTCGAAGGGACCCCGCTGTTGCCGAAGAGGTGACTGGTGGAATGTCAAAGATCACCTCGTGAAAGGCCATTTGGGGCCACCTAATGATAAAGCCGGATGCCGCTATCGGGTCCTGGCACGGGAATGACGGTCCGGCCCTACGGTGGATCGAGTTCGGTTCATGTCGCTTCGCAAGGAGGATGTGTTCCGGCGTCTGCCCGAACCCCTCTTTCTCGCATTCTGCGAGGTTGCGCGATCGGGCCGCTCGGTCTCTGTGCTGATCGCCCCTCCTGTTGCCATCGATCGATTCCGCTTCCGGTGCGCACGCACGTGTCGCGCGTGGCAATCATGCAAGGTCGTGAATCATAGGAGGATGTACATGCTTTTGTCGGATTTCGGCCGCATCGGGTTCGATCCGTTTGTGGAAATGCGGCGCATGCAACAGGAAGTAAACCAGCGTTTGGCCGGGCTGACCGCCAGCGCCGCTCAGGAGTTTCCGCCGATCAATCTTTGGACTGGCGAGGACAGCGTGGCGGTGGCCGCGGAACTGCCGGGGATATCACCTGACGAAATCGGCCTCACGGTGCGCGAGAACATTCTGACATTGAAGGGAACGCGCGAGCCTCGAACGGAGGACGAGAAATCCGTCTGGCACCGCCGTGAGCGCGCCTATGGGACCTTCTCCCGGACAGTGCAATTGCCATTCCGCGTCGACCCGGAACGGGTCGAGGCGCGTTTCGCCAACGGGCTGCTCGAAGTCGAGTTGCACCGGCCGGAGGCGGATCGGCCGAAGAAGATCCAGATCAAGGGATAGAGGGAGGCAAGCATGGCTCAGGAACGCGGATCGGCCGTCGCACCATGCTGCTCAATGCCCGCAAGGTGCTTTACGACCATAGTTCGGCCATCACCATCCTTCTCGCCTTCAATGACATAACGGCCCGTCGTATCATCGAGCGGGAGAAGGAAGAACTGCTCGGTCGCACCGAAGACCTGCTTCGGCAGAAAGACGTCCTGCTGCGCGAGATGGAGCATCGGGTTGCCAACAGCCTGCAGATCATTGCCTCGATCCTGTTGCTGAAGGCACGCTCGGTGACGTCGGAAGAGACGCGCCAGCATCTCAAGGACGCCCATCAGCGCGTTCTGTCCGTGGCCGAGGTGCAACGCCATCTCCACACCTCCGCCGGCGTCGACGAGATCGATGTCGGCTCTTACCTACCGAAATTGTGCAGCAGCCTCGCCTCGTCGATGGTCGGCGAAGCCCAGCCGATCACGGTCACCGTAATGGCCGAAGGCGGCAGGATAGATTCGCAAAGGGCAGTCAGTCTGGGACTAATTGTCACCGAACTCGTGCTCAACGCCATCAAATATGCTTTCCCCAAGAAGAGAACCGGCGCTCGCATCCAGGTGAGCTACGAGACCGCGGGCAGTGACTGGAAACTGACGGTTTCGGACAATGGCGTCGGCAAGATCGCCAACGACGTACCGGCTACCGGACTTGGAACAGCCATCGTCGAAGCACTGGTGAAACAACTGGAGGCCAGGGTGGAGATTATCAGCGATATTGACGGCACCAGCGTGTCGGTCACCCGGGCGACGTTCACCTCGCGCGTGCCGCGAGCGGCGTAAAAACCGTTACTACGATGCTGCCTTCCGGACATCGCCTGATGTCCAGGGGATCTTCTGCCGCCACGGCCTTGTCCCCGGAGCGCAGGACTGCCAGTCGCATCGCATAAGCCGAAACCTCTCAGTCGGTTGAGGGCGCTTCCGATGGCCAAGATCCGCTTTTTTGGCGTTCAGCCGGTGGGACCAAGCTCTGAAGCTGACGCTGCGCAGGTCTTTGCGTGGATGACTCGGTGCGGTCGGTAAACTCGAAGTGGCGGTTGTGTGCGTCAAGTTCTGCAAAATGGGGCGGCCACGATGCTGGTCATGCGGCTTGGCGTAGAGCGAGCTTCTTGTGCTCGCGCAGGTCGTCAATGTTGATGTAGGGCCTCCATCCAGTTTTCGTTGGTTTCGACAGCCGGCGCCCTGACGAGGCGCAGGCAGCTTTCGGCGTTGGGGAAGATGCGCACGACATAGGTGCGCCGGCGGATTTCCTCATTGAGCCGTTCAAGCATGTTGGTGCTCTTGAGATGCTTGTGATGCTGGCGCGGCAGGCAAAAGAAGGTCAGCGTGCGCTCGATGGTCTCCTCCACCGTCGTCCATCTCGGCCTCGAGCACCTCCTGCATCACCGCACGGATCATTTCGTGAAGTCCGTCCGGGTCTGAAAGCAGAATGTCTTTGACGGCAGCGCTGGCGGTCTTACTTTCAATCTTGGTCATGGTGGCGTTCCTTCGCGGGAATCGGCGACATGAACAATCACCAGATCCCATGGCGACGGATGGATAGCGGCGCGTGCTCTGGCAGAGTGACGCTGCTAACAAACACCCCGCGGAGGAACACCATGCATGTAGTGGCCGACCGATCCGAAACTCTGACTGCTATCCGGACTGGTCTGGGCGCAATCTTCGTATCGCTGGAGCTCAGCCGTTCAACCTGGCTGATCTCGTCGTTGTCGCCAGGTGGCGGCGAGAAGTTGTCGAAACACAGTGTCCCCAGTGGTGATTTATCCGCCTTGTTCCGTCGCTTCGATAGCGTGCGAGAGAAGGCAAGAGCACGCATGGGGCCAGACTTCCCCGTCGTCGCTATCCAGGAAGCCGGGCTCGATGGCTCCTGGATCCATCGGGTTCTGAGCAAGGCGGGGATCGAGAGCTACGTCGTTGATCCCGCTTCTATCGCAGTGTCTCGTCGCAGTCGCCGAGCCAAAACCGATAAGATCGATGGTGAAACGCTCGTCTCTCCTTGCCTTCAAGCGAGGCGAACCGCGCATATGTGCAATGGTCAAAGAGCCAACACCGGAGCAGGAGGATCGCCGGCGTATCTGTCGTGAACGCAAGGTACTGACGACCGAACGGGTATATAAAACGCCGCTCACTCAGAATGGTCTCGTCGCCCGAGCCCAGCGGCCGTAGGCGGGATGTTGGTGCAGCCGTGAAGAGCAGCGACCGAATGTGAGGTTGATCTGCTCGGTTACGAGCAGAGTCCTGCAAGTCGGGTTCAACCTGGATCCCATAATCGATATGACAAGCTAATCCCACTTTGACCGGCGCTCAGCACACCTAATTTCGAGCCGCGCCGACCTACACACCCGCTATCGACATGATCCGAGTGGCGGCCTGAACTAGGCCGGCAAACTCATGTTCGTTGGCACTGTTTTTCGCTTGCATCCCGGTTAGGCGGGGACAGACGCCCTACTGCGACGCCTGCCCGGCTTGTCCGTGTCTCGCTCGCCTGACGTTTCGGGTTCGGTCTCAATGATCTCGCCCGCCACCACGGCGCGGGTCCGCTCCAGCATCGCGGGGATGTCCCGCGCGGGCAGCGGGCGGCTGAGCAGGAAGCCCTGCGCCTCGGTGCAGCCTTCTCTTCGGACCCGTTCCAGCTGCTCCACGGTCTCGACGCCCTCGGCGGTGGTCTGCATCCCGAGGCTGTTGCCGAGGCTCGTGACCGCTCGAATGATGGCGACGGAACTGTCGATATCTCCGGCGTCCGTGATGAAGGATTGATCGATCTTGATCTTGTCGAATGGGAACGAGCGCAGATAGCTCAAGCTCGAATATCCGGTTCCGAAGTCGTCCATCGCGATATGAACGCCGAGCATGTGGATATGTTGCAGCATCGAGAGAGTCGCCTGGCTGTTGGCCAGCAGCACTGTCTCGGTGATCTCAAGCTCAAGCCGGCTGGGGGGCAGTCCCGAGATATCCAATGCCTCGACGATGGTGGAGAGCAAGCGCGCGTTGCGAAATTGCGCCGGGCACAGATTGACGGCGACCTTGATGCTACCGGGCCAGCTTGCCGCGTCGAGACAGGCTTGCTTGATAACCCATTCACCGATCGGGACGATGAGGCCGATGTCCTCGGCCAGCGGGATGAATTCTCCCGGGGATACGATGCCGCGCGTCGGGTGATGCCAGCGCAGCAGCGCCTCGAAGCAGCTGACCTCGCCGCGGTCGAGATTGAGGAGCGGTTGGTAGTAGATTTCGAACTGCTGCCGCACCACCGCTTCGCGCAGGTCGAGTTCGAGAAACCGCCGCGCCTGCATGCGCGCATCCATTTCCGGTTCGAAGAACCTGTAGGTTCCGCGGCCTTCCGCCTTCGCCCGGTAGAGCGCCATGTCGCCGGTCTTGAGAAGTTGGTCGGCGTCAATGCCATCGTCCGGCGCGATCGAGATGCCGATGCTGGCGCTGATCATAACCCCGTGGCCATCGACGACATAAGGTGCGCTCAGCCCATCAATGACCCGTTGGGCAAGAGCTGTCGCCTCGACCGGCTGATCAACCGCGGTTTGAATGATCACGAACTCATCGCCGCCGAGCCTTGCCACGGTGTCGCCTTCACGGGCCACCTGTTTCAGTCTGGCGGCGACCTCCTTCAGCAAGGCGTCGCCAACCGGGTGCCCCAGCGTGTCGTTGACCATCTTGAAATGATCGAGATCGAGGCAGTGGAAAGCAATCTTGCTACCATCACGCCGCATCTCGACCAAAGCCTCCTCGGCGCGTTCGCGGAACAATATGCGATTTGGAAGCTCGGTAAGTCCGTCGTGGCGCGCCATGTATGAAATCTTGGCTTCGCTCCGCCGCAAGTCGGTCACGTCATGGTGAGTGGCAAGCCACCCGCCGCCCGGCAGTGGCTGATGGATGAGGTCGATGGTGCGTCCGTCCCTGAGTTCCACCAGGCTCACCGTCCGCTCTGCGCGATCGATGGTCTCCGTCAGCTGCTGCACATACTTTTCCGGGTCATGGCCGGCATAGAGGCCCGCCGCGATCCGGAACCGCATCAAATCGATCCACGGCGTGCCGGGACGAGTCAGGGGCTCCGGCACATGGTAGAGATCGGCGTAGCTTTGGTTGCACAGAACCAGCCGCCTCTCCGCATCGAACATGCAAAGCCCTACGGGCATATTGGCGGCGGCCGCGGCCAATTGCTGCCGCTCCAGCTCGGCTTCTCGGGCCAAGGCATCGCTGCGCTCCAGGCTGGCCCGGTAGCCGGCAAAGGCCGAGAACAGCACTCCAACCTCGTCCTGCCGATCCCTTTTCAGCGCAATGAGACTCGAACGGCGCTCGCCCTGCGCCAAGCAACGCATCGCCTCGGTCACGGCGAGGATCGGCTTGCTGACATTGTGGCGTATCCAGGCGACAAGCCCACCAAGACACCCGGCGGCAAAAAGAACTGCCAGCCAAGTCAATCTTTGCGCAACGGTGTAGGTCCTGTCCGCCATCACCGCCGCGGCCGTGCTGCGCTCGTTGGTGAGGGCCAGCAGGTCGTCCAATCGCTGCGTGGCGGCGGCAACGGTCGGGAGCGATACCGTCTCGAACTCCTTGACAGCCATTGTTCGCCCTCCTGTTTCGAGGAGCGGGAAAATCGATGTCAGGGAATCTTCGTAGGCCGTCCATAGGTTGACGAACTGGTCGAACAGCTGCTGCTCGGCCAGCGATCCGGCACTCCGGCGATAGGCGCGCCGACCTTGCAGTATTTCGTCGCTTTCCCTCGCCATCTCCTTCTCAATGCCGGCTATCTGCGCAGCCTCGGCAGTGCGCACGCGCAACGTCGCATAGAGCTGGTGTTCCGCGAGGTTGCGCTTCATCTCGCCGACGATCTGGACCTGGGGCAACCAAACGCTGGTGATCTCGCTCGTGACCTTGTTGAGTGATCGCAGTTGCGCGACCCCAAATACTCCCACGGCCACGACGCACAGCAGCGCCAGCCCAAAGCCCAACGAGAGCTTGGTCCCGACGCTAATGTCCTTTAGCCCTCTCATCTAGAAAACTGCAAACGCAAGACCAGTCCTCGTCAAATAGCATCGAGCTTTAGCGAATAGTAAAAGTATTCCTAGTGTCGCGTCTAAGGTATTAATGCTGGCTTAAGACTGCGTAATCCCCTAGAGGATCGACCAAACCACGTTGTAAAAGGCCGGCGGATGAAGCTCACCGATTTCCATATGATCCGATGACGGGCCTACAATGAGATCGAGGTGCTCGCACCTAGTCTTGGAAGCCGCTTGCAGCTTCTTTCACCGCACCGTGGGATCGGCCTTCGATCCCCTTCGAATGTAGCGAGGCCAGCCCATATTATGCACGACGATGGGGCTTTGAGGCTGGCAGTCGAATCTATGATCGGCAGTGTTCATCAGCCGAGGAAGGAGCGCCGCGGCGCGCGCCGAGGCGGTGCGCGAACTCGAGCGTGATCGCCGAGATCGAGGCGAAGGAGCCGCTCGAAGCGCTCGACACCTTCATGGCGCAGAACGCATCGATGATCCAGGCCCAGCATGCAGCCTCCAGCTTCGATGTCCATCGGGTCCTTCAGGCCATGGACCACGAGCCGAGACCGCCGCAAGGCGATGCCGGACTGATGCGGCTGCCGGTGGTCGACATGCAAGGCCGGCCGCTGGCCAGCGAAGCCGAGTTGCGCTATTCCATTTTCCACCGCTTGACCTCGGGCGCGGTGAAGGTGGTGGCGGTGCAGCTAAAGGGAACTCCGACTGGAGCCATGCTGACACGCACGTTCACCGTGGAGGGCGTGCCCTACCGCATGGACCTGTTCGGCGGCAGCAAACTGAAGCCGCCGCAAAAGAGCCTGAACCAGCTTGCCTCTCACCTGCCTTTCACGGCCGCAGAGGCCCCAAGCGGCAAGCTTTTGGCGATCCCCTATGCCGAGACGGCTCCGGGTACGGCCTTTGAGCAGCTGTCGCGGGCCTGGGCGCCGTTCAAGGAAGCCTATTACTATACCCAGCGCCGCGGATTTGCCGCGCCGCCGGGCATCCCCGACATTGGCCCCCATGATTATGCGCTGGAAGGGTGCTTCAAGCTGTCCCTTCTGCCCGACCATCCCGCAGGCGCAGTGCATCCCTTCCGGTTCGAGGGGCGAGACGGCGAGATCGCCTTGCGGCCGCATGACGGCTGCGGCTTCATTAGGGCCTCACTGGCCGAGCGCATGCCGTCCATTGCCCGGGCTCGCCACGACGCTCCCGAGCGGATGCCTGCCTATGCCGATAAAAGGCAATCGGCGGTACCGCCCTCGGCGCTGCAACATTATCCGCGTAGCGTCGAGGTAGCACAGGAGACCCGCGAGAAGGCTCAGGCTTGGCTCGAAACCCATCAAAGCCTCACCGCCGAGGAGCTGTTCCGGACGGTCACGGGCGGGCATATCGAGGGTTCGAGCGCTATCGCCGTGCCGTCCAGCGACGAATGCCTGCATGTGCCGACGGGCAAGAGCAAGACCTTGACCCGTGACGCTGGCGTGCTTGTCGGACGCTCCCCCTATGACAAGCCCAACCTGCGCCCGTTCGCCGCCGACCGGGTCAGGTCGGCGCGCGATGGCGACCGGACCGCGGCGTTCCTGGATCGGTGCGTGGCCTTCCAATATAGCTTCAACTTCGCGCACAGGTCGGGGGCTGGGCTTGCCGCCGACGATCCGACCTTCTTTGCCAAAGGCATCTTGATCGTTGTGCCCGACGAAATGTGGCCGGCGGACTTCGCCGAGCGCGGGGTCGTGATGTCTGCCGAGGACGTAAAGTGCCATTCGTACTGGCTGGAGGAAAAGGACCGGGTCAAGGCCGACACCGCGCTCGAGTGCGTCGGCATCCTGCAGGCGACGGAGGTGTTCGCGCCCGGCTCTTTGGTTGCGGTTCCAAGCGTCGAACAAAAAATGCTCGACGGCGATTTTGATGGCGACACCGTCGTCATCATTGGCGACCAGCCTCGCCTTTACGAGCATGTGCGCCAGTTCGACGCGCAGCTGCAGGCGCGCGGCATCGCCTCGATGAAGCCGCCGAAGTCGCACACGCCGGCCATTGAGAAAAGCGGCTACCAGTTCACCCGGTCCAAGCAGATCCTGTCGGCCACCGGGCTGGTGCTGGAGACCTACAGCTGCCTGCAGCGCAACGTGCTGGCGCAGCCGCTGGAGGCGCAACGCTGGTTTGCCGAGCGTGCCATCTTCGGCACCTACGAGGGCATTCATAATGAGCTCAAGGCCGACATCCGCGCACTGTTGCAGGAAGATCGGCCGGATGGCCAGGCCCTCCATGAGCTCATCGCCAGGGCGAGGGAAGACAGCAAGGCCGCCAGGCATCCGGTGGCCTGCGAACTGGCCGCGTTGTTAGTGGCCGAGCTCCAGGACTGGAACCTGCAGCTCAATAGCGAGCCGGCTCATGAGCAGTCGGAAGTCAAGCTGCATGAAAGCGCCATCAATCTGTTGAGCGTCGGCATCAAGGTCGGCACTGACGCCTACAAGTCCGATACCGGTGCGCGGGTGTTCATGCAAAAAACCACCGAATTGCAGCGGCTCTTGGAGCAGAGGCCGGGCTTCAAGTCGGCGCCATATGTCAAGGCGCAGGCGGCAAAGCTCCACCAGGGCCGGTTCGACGTCGATGGCAGCCTGGCGGATCTGAAGGACAACCCCACGCTGGCGGCATCGGTCATGGAGGCCTCGATCAGACTCGCCGTCGAAAAGCGCATTCTGCTCAGCGCCTTAGCAATCTCGGCCGAAGACGACCGCGCCAGCACGATAACGCTGAGCAGCGAACAGGCCCTTGAGCGGGCCAGGCTCGAAGCCGCCCCCGCCGAAGCGCAAGAAAGCGCGATTACCAAAAATTGTGCATGCGGTTGCCGAGCTTTTGCGGCAGGACGGCATCGAGGTGAAGGTGCCGCATCTTGACCAACGGTCGGGCGGGCAGGTCTGGATAGCCGACGAGTTGACCGGCCAGAGCGTGAGCACGGCGCCGGAGGCCCAACTGGTCACCAATGCCGTGCGCCATGTCTTCGAGATCCCGGACGAGGCTTTTACGCGCGCCTTCAGGAAGGCGGCACTGGCCTTCGAGGAGCGGGACTGCAGCGAGGTCGAGACCACCAACTGGGTCATCAGGATGGACAGGCCGCGGTTACGCGGCGTTCACACGGCGTTCAGAACCGCGCAGAACTATCGCTTCGAGGTCGAGTTCCCTACGCCGGCCAGTTATCGGGCCGAGCTCGCGCACCGCGCGCAGAGCTCACAGCTAGTCCCCATTCCCCGTGGTGCCTGGGAGATATTACACTGGGACTCGTCAGGAGAAAGCAGGTCGAGGGCGGCAGGGACCTCCAGGTCGCCCATCGTCGCAAGACAACAGATTGCGGTCGCTCGCTCGCCGCAAGCCGGCGAGATCCTCGCGGCCCTCGGTACGCGGCCGGTCGTGCTCGTCGGCATGCCGGCGAGCGGCAAGTCGACCATCGGCGCCCAGCTTGCCAAGGAGTTGGGGGTGGAGTTTGTCGACATCGATAAGCATATCGTCGCCGATCACGGCAATCTGATGGAGATGTTCGCCGACCCTGGCCGTGGCGAGGCGCACTTCAGGGACCTGGAGACCAAAGAGCTCGCCAAGCAGCTGGAGAGAGGCCCCATCGTCATCGCAACCGGCGGCGGCTGCTTTGGCAAGGAGTCCAATCAAGCCCTGATTCTTAATAAGGCGAGGTCGATCTGGCTCGACACCCGAGCTGAAAGAGCTCCGCAGGCGCCTCGAGAGGGACACCAGCCGGCCGCTGCTGCAAGGCGCCGACATCGAGCAGAAGGTTGACCAGCTGTACGAAGAGCGCAGTCCGTTCTACCAAAAGGCCGATATCAGGTTGCCCCTCGTCCCGCCCTTTCAAAAAGACAAGAAGGACGCCCGCATTTGCGTGAAGGAACTCTACGCTTTCCTGTGCAGCGACAGAGAAGCCGCTCTGCCCGCTGCCGAGATATCACATGTCTCCGGTGCTTCCGGCACCGCCATCAGCATGTCCCCAACAGCTCAGCGCATGCACGATGATCATCACAACGGCTACGATTGCGGGGGCGGCGTCGTGGAAACCATCCAGGCGCCGGCGGCACTATTGAGTGAAAGGGAACGGCCGCCGCTCCTCGACACCCTCACCGCCGACCCGCAGCCTTTGCTGGCCGGCAATAACGCACGAGCGAATTTAGCGTCTTCCACGAGAAGCAGGGAACGCTCAAGTCGAGGACGATAGCTTAGGCGTCGCAGGTTTGGTGCAGGGTGCGGGTTCGCACCGAATGCTAATAAAAGTGGGAAACGCATGCATAAGTCGTGAGAAGCCTGATGGCCGAGTTGATCCGGCCTGGATGACACAAACGTACAAAGACGAACCGCCGGTGCCGGGTCGCGCGCCAAATCCTGGTGATCGACCGGAAAGGATCAGCTCCGAGTCTAAACGGCATCGTCAACTTAATGAAGCGCGGATACTATGACAGAGTGACCCAATCCACCGCCGCGCCATTGCGTCGGTTTCGACAGATAAGATGGATTGGGCAGGCGAGCTCAAAAGAGCGATTGTAAATCGCAGTTGTAGCAGTGTAACAAACTGCGTAACAAAAAGCGCGAAAAGATTAGCATTTTCAGCAGGATAGGCGTGAAACCGAATCCCTCCCTCTCCGCCATCCTGCTTCGCTCTCCGAGCTTCGCAGGACAAGTCCAACCTTCCGCGCGAAGCAGGATGCCCCCCGGAGCCTCGGCGAAGGAGGGCGTGCAGCAACGCACATGTCACGTGACAAAAATCCGACCATGGCCGATAGATAGTGACGTGATCTCAGGGGATCATCCTACGGAGGACCGTTCGACATGCGCTCTGGGCGGAATCCAACGGTGTTTGGTCGCTCTTTGGATTGGCTGATCGGGCGGACCATAGCGGTTGCCCTTGCAATTGCTTTTTCCTTTTCGCCTTCGCACGCAGCACAGCATCGTCTGCCGAGCGGTTACAAATGGGGCCGCTGCCTGCTTGTTGTTCACGGCCAGACCCGCATATCCGGAAGGTGCTCCTATCAAATCGAGAGGGGCGGCGATTTCAATATCCAGGGCCCCCGGCAGGTTTTTGCGGGCATCGACTATCCCGACACGAATAGTGGCGCTGGCGAAATGTCAAAAGATTACTGGGCCGTCGTCTACAAGGACGGTGATCTTTGGGCAGGCTATGGGAACTCGGATATTCGCGAAACTCACGGAGAGGCAGGAGATTGGGGAGAACTTCGCCGTGCAGGCGCGTGCTATGTTGGGAAGGACGTCCGGGTGTGCCTTTGGCGTTAGCCGGCCCAAGGCGATTGCAGGGTTGAGTTCAAGCAAATCGATTGGTGGCAAGCTGGTCGCCGCCCGGTTGACTCGGGTGGTCTTTCTCCCGGTCGGTACGGGCTTCGCACGCTTAAGCGCAAGCTCGAACTGAGCAGAATACCCTCGGACGTCTCGAAGCCCTATCGAACGTTCCGCTCGCGCACAGCTATGCCGTCGCCCACCCGGTCGCTCGGGTGCAGCACGACCTCATCGCCTTCCGACAGGCCGGACTCGACCTCGGCCACCCTGCTGTTCCGGTGACCGATCTTGACCACGGTCGTACGCGCCCGTCCGTTCTTGGCGAGATACACGGCCCAGTCGTCGCCCTTTCGAAACAGTGCCGCCACCGGCACGCTGAGGACATTATCGTCCCGCCAACTCTCCACGTGCACGATCACACGGTAGTCGTGTCCTAGCTGCGACCATGTTTCGGGAGGATCGACGAAGTCGATCTCGGTGCGGACACGCTGCTCCTCGATCCCAAGCGCTGAGACCTTGAGGAAGCCGGCTGGATCGACTCGTGTCACCTTGCCTCGAAGCGCAGACCCTCCCCAGCCGTCGATCCGGACCGCCGCACCGGGTCTTATCTGCACTGCATCGGTCGAAAGCAGGTCCGCCACCACCTGCAGGTCGAGCGGGTCGCCGATCTCGACAAGCGGCGCGCCCGGCTGGACCATGCCCTCGCTCTCCTGAACGATCTTCAGGATGCGGCCGCTCACTGGAGCATGAAGTTGGATGCAGCAGGCCGGATCTGATTGTGTGGCATCCTCGGCAGGCTGGCCGAGCCGCGTCTGGATCATCGCCTGCTCGTTGCCCCGGACTTCGACCTGCGCCTTCGCGCTCGCCAAGGCCGCCTCGTTGGTGTCGACTTCGAACCTCGCCTTATCGAGAGCCCCCTGCGATATCGCCCCGGTCTTGGCGAGCTTTTCGGCCCGCTCGAGTTCCGTGCGAGAATACCCGAGCGCCGCTTCGAGCCGCTTTACTTCCGCTTGCGCGAACGTCACGGCCGCCTCGGCCGCGCCGAGCGCCGCCAGCAACTCCTCATGTGTGCGGACATCATGAAAGCTGGGGGTAGCGGCCTGCATCACCGCCACCACGGTTTCGTCCTTGGTGACCTGGTCGCCGACATGGCGCGGCGGCGAGATTCTGAGAACCTTGCCGGCGATCGGCGCGGATACCGTATAGACGTGGCGCACCTCGGTCTTGGCCTCGTCATCGACAGTGGCCTCCATCGGGCCCCTGGCCACCGCCGCCAAATCGACGAGGATGGGCTGGGGCCAGGCGAACCAGAGTCCTGCCGCAACGATCATGGCGACAACTGCGGCGCCGGTTATCCTTTTCGTCCAATTGATGCGCATCGTCTTCAATCCCGTGTCTTGAGAACGGCAACAAGGTCCAATCGATTGACCCGCCTGCGGACGACCCAAGCAGAAAGCACCGCTGCGGCGATGACGATCGCGCTGGCGAAAGCGAAGGTGGCGGGCTCGACCACGGCGCGCACCCGCATCAGCTCGCCGGCCAGGTTCGTCCTCATGATCCAGGCAAGACCGTAGCCCATGGCCCAGCCTGGCGGCTGCGCGATCAAGGTCAGCAAGGCGAGTTCGAGCAGGAGGATGCGCAGCACTTCGGCGCGCGTGAAGCCAAGCACGCGCAGGCTTGCCAGTTCGCGGGCGCGCTCGGACAGGGACACGCGCGCGCTGTTATAGACCACCCCGAAGGCGATGACGGCGGCCAGCCCGGTATAGATGCTGGCCATCGTCGTGATGATCAGCGCAGTGACATTGCGGAAGTTGGCGAGGGAGGATGCATGGAGGGACAGGCTGCTCACGACGGGCATGGCCTTGAGGGCGGCGTAGAACTCATCCTGCCTGCTCTCGTCCAGGCTGACATTGACACCATTTGCCGCGGGGACTTCGCGCAGCAGCTTGGTGAGCGCCTCCTGATTCATCATCCCGCGGATGCCGAGATAGTCCTCGACCAACGCCGCAACGGGAAGCACAACCGTCCGCCGCTCGCCGTCCAGCAGATCGACCTCGACGGTGTCGCCGATCTGAACCTTCAGGATCCGTGCAAGCATTGCTGAGATCGCGAGGCCCGATTCCGGCAGCACGACCGGCCGCAGGTCAGCGTCGATGATGCGGTTGAGCTCGGCGTCGCGAGGCCGGGCGCGGATCGTGATCCGGCGCTCGATATGGCCGTTGCGGATGCGGACCGGGACTTCCCGATAGGGCTCTGCGGTCAGCACGCCTGGAAGCCTTGCGATCTGAAAGGCGACTTCCCGCGAACGCTTTTCGAAGAAGCTGACGGTCGCATCCTGACGATCCGCCAGGAAGTAGGTGACATCAATGAGCTGCTCCATCGTGCCGCCGAGAAAGAGCGACACGATCAGGATCGCTGTCGCCAGCGCCATGCCGAGCGTGGTGAAGAGCGAACGGATCGGATGGCTGGTGATGTTGCGCAGCATCATCGTGGTCGGCTGCGAAACGAAGCCGGCCATGCTGACGCTTGCGGGCAGCACGCTGCGGAAGCTTGGCGGCGCGGTTGGCTGCATCGCCACCGCCGGAGCCAGAGCGACGACCTCGCGCAGGGCGCGCAGTGCCCCAACCATGGCGGCGGACAGGCTCAGCGCACCCGCGATCACGTAGAGATCGGGATTCTTGACGAAGACGAGAAACGGAAAGCGGAAGAAGCCGGCCAACAGATTGGTCATGTAGGCGCCGAGCCAGGTGCCAACGGCGCTGCCGATGGCGATGCCGATCAAAGCGATGATGCCGACGAATTTCAGGTAGTGCAGGACGATGCTGGCGTTGCGATAACCCAGGGCTTTCAGCAGGCCGATCTGTTCGCGCTCGAGCGAAACCAGACGGCTGAGGGTGAGGTTCACCAGGAATGCGGAGACCAACAGGAAGATCGGTGGCAGCGTGCGGCTCATATTGTTCAGCATGTCGAGCTCGTGATCGAGCCAGGCGTGCGATATCTGGTCCTTGCGTCCATGGGCGGCGCGCCCGCCATAGCGGTCGAGCAGCGCATCGAGACGCGTCGTCGTCTCGCGCTCCGATGTCCCCGGAAGAAGTTTGAGCGACACGGACGAAAATGCGTTCTTCAGGTCGTAGGCGCTGGCCAGGGCGCGCTCCGACATCCAGACGATGCCGAAGCGGCGACCGTCGGGGATAATGTCGCCTGGACCGACTGCGTAGATATATTCAGGCGAAAGGGCGACTCCGACGATCGTCAGGTCGCGCTTGCGGCCGTTTAGGATTGCCGCGAAGCTTGACCCCAGCGTGAAACGATGCGCTTCGGCAAAGTTTTCGTTGACGACGACCTCATCTTCCCGGCTCGGGTCCGGTGTGCGGCCGACGCGCATGTAAAGCCGGTTGAGCGGCGGCTCGCCGATTTCCGGCAGCGAGATGACCATACCGGTGGCCGGCTCGGAAAAACCCGGTATGTCGAGCAGCGCGAACTTTGCGATGCGTGCATCGACGGCCACCACCCCCGGAATTTCGGCGATCCGGGCGATGAGGGCCTTTGGCGCCCGTCGCACCGTGGCGAAGACATCGCCGAAACCGTAGCGCTCGTAATAGGCGATCCTCGTCTCGTCGAGAGAGCGGTAGGAGCCGACCGCGAGGAGCAGCGTCGCCACCCCGCCGCCAACGACCAGCGCAATGGCCAGCACCTGTGCCCAAAGGCGGACGAGATCGCGAAACAGCTTTATGTCCAGGGCGCGCATGTCTTCACCAGTGCAACTCGGCGACCGCGCGCCGGGCCTCGTTGGTGACGGCTTTGGATATCTGCCCATCGCTGAAGAACAGGACACGATGCGCGACTTCCTGGATGACGGCGTTGTGGGTGATGATCACGGTGGTCGTGCCGAGTTCGGCGTTGACCTTCATCAGCGCATCGATCACCCGAACGCCCGTCCTGGAGTCGAGCGCGCCTGTCGGTTCATCGCAGAGCAGCACCTCCGGACGCTTGGCGATCGCGCGGGCGATGGCGACGCGCTGCTGCTCGCCGCCGGACAGCTGCGCCGGGAAGTGATGCATGCGCGGCTCCAGCCCGACGAGGGCGAGAGCTTCCTCGGGACGCATCGGATCGTCGGAGATCTCGGTGACCAGCGCGACATTCTCGTAGGCCGTCAGGCTGGGGATCAGATTGTAGAACTGGAACACGAAGCCGACGTACCGGCGGCGATAGGATGTCAGTCCCCGGTCATCGAGGTCTGTCAGCCGCAAATCCTTGAAGGAAAGCTCGCCGCTGGTCGCGTGATCGAGCCCGCCCATGATGTTGAGCAGCGTCGATTTCCCGCTGCCCGACGGGCCCAGCATCACCACCACCTCGCCTGCGGAAATGTCGAGATCCACGCCTCGCAGCGCGTGCACCTGCGTCTCGCCCGAGACATAGGTCTTGGTCAGATGCTGAGCGGCAAAAACTCTTTCAGCCATGCTTCTTGAACCTTGCCTCGGCCGCTCCTCAAAACGTGGCTATTGTGCCAGCGACGAAATCTTCGATGAGCCTCGGAATTCGGCCCAGGCGATCTGCTGTGATTGCCTCTGCGG
>NZ_RZSC01000349.1:0-6008 GCF_003998155.1 Mesorhizobium sp. M1E.F.Ca.ET.063.01.1.1 | reverse complement strand
CGCCCGGACCCTGCCGCTGCCGGAGGCGCTACGCGCGTGGAGCTAGTGGCCCTTTGTCGGCCAGCCAGAGGCTGTCCTGGATCGAGCGCATGAGCACCGACGGATTGTCCCGCGCGGGAATGAAGCCCCAGCTTTGCCAGTAGCGCTCGGCGTCGGCGTCGATCGCCCGCACAACCACCGCGCGGCCGCCGACGATGTCGGCGCCGGCGACGCAGCGATGCAGCGCGTCCTTGACCAGGCCGCTGCCGATGCCTTCTCCGGCATAGCGATGGTGGACGGCGAGTTGTCCGATCAGCAGGCAGGGGATCGGGTCGGTCGGGCGTCCGGTGCGGATGGCGCGCTGTTTGGCTGGATCACGCCCGGCGTGAGGCCGTAATAGCCGACGACCGTCCCCTCATCGTGAACGACCAGGACGCGGGTAAACCCGCGGACCTGGTTCGTTCGCGCGAAGCCGGCCAGCCACGCGTTGAGCGCCGGCTTGCCGCAATCGAAGCTGTCGAGGCGGTGCGCGTCGTCGAGGAGTTCGATGCCTGAAAGCGCCTACCTAGCGGTCCCAGGGTGGGGACCGACGCAGCCGCTCGGACGCCTTCGGCAGGGGCGCAGCGGCGGGGGCTGAGATCGCCTGCATGAAGGCGTCATAGGCTTCCGGGGACACGCGGATGACGGTTTCGTTGAGGATGGCCGCCTGCGCCTCGTGGAGTGCTGCGCGTCGCATGAACTCCGTGCGCGACAGGCCGAGCAGTTCCGCGCCGCGGTCGATGATGGTGAGATCATCATCGCGAAACCGCATCGAGACGGGTGCGGCTGTGGTGGCCATGGCGCGCTCCTGTGCTGCAGATGTCTATACGTCGGTGTAACGCGGATCGCATACCAGATTGCGTGCCGGCACGCTCCACCGCGTCGCTACCGATTCGTGGAGATGGAGGGAGGCTGCTTCGTGCGCGGGCTTTTCTGCACTTCGCGCACAGACCTGAACCCGACCGCGGGGTCGGGTTCGAAGATGCGGATCGCGAGGAAACCGGCGCTTCACGCGCCGCCTTCCGCGAACCGCCAGACGGGGATGCCGAGCTGACGGGCTTTGTCGGCAAGATTGTTGGTGATGCCGGAGCCGGGAAAGACGATCAGGCCGTAGGGTACCACCGACAGAAGCTGGTCGTTGCGGCGGAACGGAGCCGCCTTGGCGTGCCGGTTCCAATCCGGCTTGAAGGCGATCTGGGTGACCTTGCGGTTCTCGGCCCAGCAGGCGGCGATACGTTCGGCGCCGCGTGGGCTGCCGCCATGGAGCAGAACCATGTCCGAATGCTTCTCGCGGGCCTTGTCGAGCGCGTCCCAGATCCGGTCGTGATCGTTGCAGTCAAGGCCGCCGGCGAAGGCGATCTTGGTGCCGGCCGGAACCAGCACCTCGGTTTCGGCGTGGCGGCGGGCAGCGAGAAAGTCGCGGGAGTCGATCACCGACGCGGTCATCGCCTGGTGGGAGACCTTGGATCCAGTGCGCGGCCGCCAGGCCGATCCTGTCTGCGCCTCGTAGAGGTCGGCGGCCTCGTCGCGCATGATTTCGAGCACGTTGCGGCGCTCGATATAGGTGATGCCCTCGGCAGTGAGCCGTTCCAGCTCGACCGACTTCACTTCGGAACCGTCCTGTTCCTGCTGGCTCGAACGCTGCGCCTCCTCGTTGCGGTCGAGGCTGCGGGCGACGCGCTCGGCGGCACGGTGGAAGACGTTTGCGAAGGACCAGAGCAGGTCGTCGAGATCGGGTTCGAGCCTGGTGTCGCCAAGCATACCGGCGAAGGTCTCGACGATACCGGCAAGCCCGGCCCGGATCACTTCGTCGTCGGGAAGTGGCCGAGGATCCGGTTCGTCCTGATGCGGGCGATGGCCGTACATCTGCAGTTCGAGGATGACGCGGTCGGTCGGCGAGGAGGCGTGGTAGGGCTCATAGGCATCGTCGAAAGGAAGCTCGTATGTCATGGCGTGTCTCCGTCGGTTGTGGCCGCGCCTGTCGCGGCCTGACAGCGCATCCCGGCCGCGCCCCGGACGCGGCCGCACCGAAGGTCGGAGCGCGAGCGGAGGACGGCGCAGCCGTTGCGGCCGTGGCCGGGGCGTGGCAGGGGTCGCCTCTCGGGCAGGCCGCGGGCGGCGCGGCCTCTCCGGCGGACCGCCGCCATGCCGGCAGGCCTTCCGGTGACGCCCCCGCCCGCCTGCCGATCAGGGCCATTCATCCGGGTGGCAGGACGAGACGGGCATCCTCCGGGACGAGCTGATCGCTGAGCCATGCCGCGAGATGGGCCAGGCCGAGATGGCGCAGATCGTCGTTGAAGTCGCCGAGCTGCGGCCGCAGCACCAGGGCGAGAATCCCTGACTCGGCTGCGCGCCGGCTGAGACGCTCGATGCCGTGCCTGCCGGCGGCGTCGGCATCGGCTGCGATGTAGAGGCGACGGCAGCCCTCCGGTAAGGACAGGCCGGCTAGGTGATTGGCTGAGGTCGCGGCGGCCACAGGCAGTGCCGGCATCACTGTGAAGAGCGAGGCCATCGTCTCGAAGCCTTCGCCGGCGGCCATGACCGGAATGGGTAGACCGGGCTCAAGGCCGAGCCAGATGGCGCTGCCGAGCAGGTGACCGAGCGAGCGGCGCGGATCGTCAAGTTGGGCCTTGCCGCTGCCATCCGGAGCGAGCCAGGTACGCTGCAGGCCGGTGATGCGTCCGTCGAGACTGGTCACGGCAGCGATCAATGCGGGAAGGGTCAGCGTCGCGCCGGTCACGAGATCGCGGTAGTAGCAGCCGGGGTGGAAGCGGAGGGCGCGCTCGCCGGCTGTCAAGGGGATGCCACGGCCGGATAGATAGCGTTCGGCCAGCGTGCCGGCGATCGGCTGCGACAGGCCGAACAGGCGACGAGCCGCTTCGGGGGAGCCGCGTATCGCGGCAGGCTGGCGCTGCGCGCCCGGGTCTTGGGCCTGTGGTCGCGGCATGGCGAGGAACCGACGCGCTTCATCCGCGACATCGCGGAACTCGAGGAGGCCGCAGCTTTCTCGGATGACATCGAGCAGATCGCCATGTTCACCGTTTTGCTCATCGACCCACTTCCCCGCAGGCCCTTTGGCATTGCCGTTCAGCCGCACATGCATGGAACGGCCGCGCGCGTTGCGAACATCGCCGACCGTCCAGTAATTGCCGGAGCGATGACCGTTGGAGAGATATTCGCGGCACACCGCCTCGGCATCCTCGCCAAGACGGCGTGCCAGCTCAGAGGCGGAGCCGGTCACGATCGCCTCCCCTCAAGCCGCTGCAGTGCGGTCGATGACGCCAACCAGCGCATGGCGGTCGAGGAGCGCGGCGAGGATTGCGGACCCTTGCGCGCTGGTCTGGATGAACAGGAGATCAGGCCGAAGGCCTTCAGCCGCGGGGTTATCGCGTCGGTGAAGCCGATCAGCTCGACGCGGTAGTCGTTCATGACCCGACTGCGCCGCAGGATCATGCCGTCGGCAAGTTGCAACCCGATCCGGCCCTCGATCAGGCCGGTCCACGCCTCGTTCGAAGCGAGAGTCGGCACATCGTCGAGACCGAGATTGCGCAACATGATCGCGATCAGCGTTGGCGATGTGGCGCCCGGTGATGCGCTCGCCGGCGTCGGTCTGGATCCGGTAGACCCGGCAGTCATCGTCGGGCAGCAGCCGCCAGATCGGCAGGAAGGCGACGATCGATGTGGTTGAAACGGTGTTCATGGTGATGTCCTTCGCGAGAGGGGGGAATGACGCCCGGGCCGGCACTCTCTCCGCGCCCGCCGTGGCCCAATCTCCCCGGCTTCCCTCTCACTCTGGCGCCGATGCGCCAAAGTGGTTGCGCTCTGTGCAAAGCCAGACTTGAATGCGAGGACAGGGATGCGGCGGCGACCTGGAGCTGTGGAGGGGATGCGACGGTTCAGAATTGGCAGTTAGGTCTACGACGAGGGAGCGCCGGACCTGCAGTCGGCGCTAGCGCACGCCTGCGAGCGCCCGCTCTGCCGGTGCCGCGAGCCGCGGCTGCCAAATGTACATCGCTCGCATCGGCGACCTTCATCTGATCAAGCGCATGCCGCTGAGCGGCGGCGGGCATGATCCGTCCTGCGATTCGTATGAATCGCCTTAGGAACTGTCCGGCCTGGGCGCCTCGATGGGCAGCGCGGTACAACTCGCCCTCAAGTTGGACTACAGCCTGTCGAAGACAGGGAGCCGGGCACCATCCGTGCCTGCAAGGCACAGTTCCGCCAGTCTAACCGCCGATCCCAGGCGGATGTCACTGCGTGGCCTGCTTCACTATCTCTGGCACGAGGCCGAACTGACGGTCTGGAAATCGAGGTGGGGTGGCAAGCGACATTGGTGAATGTCCGTTGGCATCTGCCCGGGGCTGCCGGGTAAATGACAGTGAGGGGCGGACCGCTCGCGGATATCCTTTTGGTGCCCGAGACATTTCGCGCCGATAACAAGCGATCGAGCAGCGTCGCAACGCGGTTCTTGTAGCCGCGCTCCCGTCGAAATCTGGCCCACGAAAGTTGCTGGTTCTGGTCGCCGAGGTGGAAGAAATTGTTGCTGTCCGGTCCGGTCAGAAACTTGTCGCCCGGCTTTCCCTTTATCATCGACGATGCATTGCATCGGCGCTTGCAGGGCGCTTCGAGAAAGAGCTGTCCCTGTGGGCAGCGGATTCGAACTCACATGGTGATCGCGACCTTCGGATTGAGCCTGGCCGGCCGTGCCATTGTCGAGGAGATGGCGTCGATGGTCGTGTCCGAGAACTGGATACCTTACGAGAGGGTTCCGGAAAAGGCTCGTCGATGGGCTCGCCCGCCTTCGCGAGAAGAGCGTGAAGGGATTGCGCTACGACCTGCAAGCCGATCAGCCGATCACCAACGCTTTGCTTCAGAACAGGCAAGAGCCGATCGCGCTCTTTGTGGTCCCGGCAGGTGCCGACGAAGCGTTCAAGGCTTCGTTGCAGGATGTGATCGCGAACCGGCCGGAGATGGGTGCGTGGACATGGCGGGTTAGGGGTCTGCCCAGCTGAACTAGCTCTCCTGCAACATCTTGTGCGTGACATGGTGGCGCTCGTTGGCCAGCGCGACGATGAGATCGAGCGCCTCAAATCATCATCGAGCAGCTGCAGCGCGAGCAGTTCGGCCGCCGTTGCGAGCGCTCCATACTGATCAACTGGCGCTCGAACAGAAGAACCTCGAAAGCGACCTCGCCCGGGAAGAGAAGAGCCGTCCGCGTGTCCAGAAGCTGCAAGGCGAACGACCGTCAAACCGCCGTTGTTTCTGAAACGGCCGGTAACTTTCGATAGCCCGACCGCCTTCTCAATCAGCGAACAGTGAAAAGACGCCGGTCAACGTCGGCAAGACGTTCGCCGCCTTTGTCGGTAACCACGAATGATTCCGATATGGCGATTCCGAAGTCTTCCAGCCAGACCCCGGATTGGAAATGGAAACACATCCCGTGCTGAAGCACGGTTTTTTCGCCTTTGCGCAGGCTCACCGTCTTCTCGCCCCAATCCGGAGGATAGTTAAGACCAATGGAATATCCGACGCGGCTCTCCTTGCGGTAGCCGTGCTTTCGCAACACGTTTTGCCAGACCGCTTCGACTTCTTCCGTGATCACTCCTGACTTAGCTGCTGCGAGGGCGGCGTCTCCGCCCTCGATGATCGCATCAGCGAGTTTCTTGGCCGCATTGGAAGGTGTACCGATCGAGATCGTGCGGCTAAGCGGCGCATGATAGTGTCGCCTAACGCCGGCCAATTCCATCACCACCAGGCCGTTGTCGGGAAGTGGTGTGCTTGTCCAAGTTAGATGAGGGGTACTCGTGCCTTCGCCAACTTGAATTAATGGGCAGGCACTGGAATAATCGCCGTGTTTACCTTCAATTCCGCGAATTTGCGACCGATATACTTCGGCAATGATCTCGTTTTCGGGGACACCAGACTTGGTCATTTCGATGGCCTCATTCATCACCTTTGTGATCAAACGACCGGCTTCACGCATGTAAACC